>JBNLCD010000142.1:0-10996 GCA_050303635.1 Anaerolineae bacterium | reverse complement strand
GGGAATAATTCAAAAACATAATCCATCATATAGACACGTCTGCGCCATGCCCAAGCATTATAGGCACCCATTTCCAAGTTTTCGCGGACACTCATATCTCGGAAAAGGCGGCCACCTTCAGGCACATAGGCGATCCCCAGATTACTGATATGATCGGGTGCTCGGCCTTCAATCCGTTGCCCCATGAATTTGATCATACCGAGGTGCGGGTCAAGGAGGCCCACCAGTGTTTTAATCAAAGTTGTCTTGCCTGCACCATTAGCGCCAACAACTGCGACAATCTCGCTGTCTTGCACATCGAGGGTAATATCCCATAAAACTTGCACAGCACCGTAAAAAACGTTCACTGTTTTGAATTGCAACATGGCTTAACTACCTAAATATATATCAACAACAGTTTGGTTATTGGCAACTTCATCGGGTGTGCCCTCGGCGATATTGCTACCGTAGTGAAATACAATAATTCGGTCACAGAGATTCATAATGACTTTCATGATATGTTCAATCATGAAAATGGTAATCCCCCTGTCGCGTAAGCTGGCAACCAACTCAATAGATTGCGTAAGTTCTGTTGGATTCAGCCCGGCCATGACCTCATCTAGCATTAGCAGACTCGGTTTCGTTGCCAAAGCGCGCGCAATTTCAATCCGGCGTTGGCTCCCCACTGATAGATCTTTGACCAACGTATCGGGAGTTTCCCGAAAATCAACTAACTCTAGTAACTCAGCAACTTCTTTTTCGATTTCTTTAGGCGAAAAGAAGTGTGGCGTACCGAATACCAAGGCCATCCGAATATTGTCAAAAACGGTCATACCCTCAAACAATTGTGTAGATTGAAACGTCCGCGCTATTCCTTTTTTGCAAATACGATGTGGTTTCCAGCGCGTGATATTTTTGTCATGGAAAGTAATTTTGCCAGAGTCAGCCGATGTTGCACCGGATATCAAGTTAAATAATGTTGTCTTACCAGCTCCATTCGGCCCAATGAGTCCAACAATCTCTCCCTCATTAATCTGAAAATTTGCCTTATTGACAGCCATCAAACCGCCAAAACTTTTCGAGAGGTTTTCACCTTGTAATATCATATTGGAATCCTCATGAGAATGGGTCGCAGAAATGGAATCCGATTAAGTCGTCGGATCGCAAAATCGACTAAACCTGTTAAGCCACCTGGCAGATACATAATGACGAAAATCAAAATCGAGCCCATGAACAACATATAATAATACGGATACTCCGTGATGAAGTGCTCCCGCAACATGGTGAATATGGCGGCCCCGACAATCGGACCCATCAAGCGCGATGTACCGCCAAAAATTGCCATCAATACAGGTAAGAAAGAAATCAAAGGATTGAAAGCAATCACGGGGTCAATATAAAACCAACGATTGGCCATAATGACACCTAAAGCGCCCATTGGAATAGCCGTTAGGGCAAAGCCAAAAACTTTGACTAAGACAACATTGATACCAATATGCGCGGCGGCATTTTCATCTTCACCAATACACGCCAGCGCCATACCCAGCCGTGAATGCTTAACCAGAAATGCCAGCAGAAATGTGGCGACAGTTATCCCCAGCACATAACGGTAAATAACATCATTTTTTGGGCCCCCAAAAACATAGCGCCCGACCGTATTTTCTTTATTCGCTTCATACCATACCAACGAGTGGCGGATGAGCGCGCTGACCCCAAAGGTGAAAAGAATGAAATACACCCCTTTGAGCCGTAAAGTCAGAATACCAATCACCAAGGCTAGCATAAAACTAACGCCAGCCCCCACTGCAATCGCTTTATCAAGTGGATACTCTGTGCCCAGCATCGCCGTTGTATAGACACCCACGCCAAAAAATGCGGCTGAAGCCAATGAAACATAGTGGGTTGGTCCCGAGAAAATTGACCAACTGAGGGCTAATGTCACATACATCAAAATATTGATACGCGAGATGAGTGTGTAAGGATCGACGGTGTTCGGCGCTTGATACAGGATATACACACCAATCACTGTCAAAATGGGAAAGACAGGTTTTTTAATAAATTTTATTAGCGCAGTTAAGAAATTCATGCTCGACTTGTCCCCAATATACCAGAAGGTTTGAGTAAGAGAACGAGCATAAAAATGCCGTAGACGGCAATGAGCGACAAGCTGGGATCATAGTGGTTGACAATGCTCGTTACCATGCCTAACGCAAAACCACCAATTAAACTGCCGTTGATACTGCCTAAACCACCAAATACCACGACCACAATCGCGATGATGGTGTATTCCAGACCCCGCGCCGATTGAATGGGGAACATCATACTGATTAATATCCCCGCCAGACCGGCTAACAACGCGCCCAGCCCAAAACATATCCCCAGCACTTGATAAATATTCACGCCCACAACATTCGCCATTTCTGGATCTTCAGCGGCGGAGCGAATCGCCTTGCCTAACCGTGTGCGTGTAATAAACACAAAAAAGATTAGGCTCACGGATACTGAAACAATGAGCGCGACCAGTCGATTTTTGGCGTATGGCGTCCCCAGAATATCAACTGAAGTGTTTAGGAATGAGTAGGATTGCAGATTCGCGCCCCACTTGATCAATATCAAATTCTGAATAACAAAAACCATTCCAAATGAGGCCAATAATGACCGGGCCGAAAAAATTTCGTCGTTGACTGATGTTTTTCGGAGATGTTGAAAAAATAATTGATGAACGACATAGCCAATAACAAATAGCACGGGCGATATAATAATGATGGAGAGAATTGGGGTAATGCTATATTCTGTATACAGGGTGTACGTCATGAATGCGCCCAACATGATGAACTCACCATGTGAAACATTCAGCACGCGCCCAACCCCATATTGCAGGCTAAGCCCAACCGCCACCAACGCATATATCCCCCCCAGCATCAGTCCGGGAATAATAATATCTAAAAGATTTTCAGTCATTAGTTCATAATCCTTATTTTCTTCGATGCGCAAAAACATTTATGGCGGAAGAATCTTCCACCATAAATGCCATATCTACACGGGAGTTATTGATTACTCATCCATAGAAGAAATCGGGTCTGCAGTACGATTCTCCAAGGGGGCAACGATTTCAAATTCACCATCTTGCCATTGGCCAACAGTACCGGGATAGGTTGTATTGAATTGATTTTCAAATGTGACGGTACCGAGAATGGTTTCAAATTCACCTTCGGCAATGGCGTCCCGCACGGCTTTGCCATCGAGGGTGCCTGCTTTTTCAATAGCTTGTTGTAAAATTTGGCCAGTCGCATAACACGCGGCTGATGCCCAACGATCAGGTTCTGCCTCAAACATCTCGACGTGACGATCAAAGTAACCTTGCGCACCTTCGATCTCAACCTTGGGATTCCATGCGCCTGAACCATAAGTCCCTTCAACGACATCGGCCCCAAAAGCATCCCGATACGCGGGGAAAGCAATCCCAACCGTCGCATAGAAGAAGTCTGGGTGATAATCGGCTTCGAGCATTTGAGCTGTCAACAAGAATGTTTCGGGCGGATATGAGAAGGCAATAAAGCCATCTGGATCTAAGTCTTGAACTTCACGGATCAATTGTGACAAATCTTCGGTAGTAACTGGATAGGTTGTTTGGACGACAACTTCAATACCAGCTTCTTCGATTAGCGGAACGGCAACTTCAGCAAACTCAATACCGTGCAAGTCGGTGTGATGAATGATGGCGACTGATTCGATACCTTGATCAATCAAGACTTCAACCAAACCGGGCGCTTGGGTTTTCGGTTGATTCAAGACGGTGAAGAAATAGGGGAAATTATCCGCTTCTTCTTCCAGTTGCTTAGAACCAACGGTACAGCCCAAAACGGGTGTTTCCAAAGCGGTGACTAACGGCGCAATTGCAAAATTGGAAGCAGTCCCCCACGGCGGAAAGATAAAATCTACGCCGTCGCGCAACATAAGGCGTTCAACTAATTGCACCGTGGTTCCAATATCACTCGTATCATCGTAGCGCTTGATTTCGACTGGAATATAAGCATCATATTCTTCGACATAGATACCGCCCGCGGCATTCACATCTTCAGCCCACAGATCGTATGACGGAATTTGGGATAGATTTGCACCCTGTGCATTGGGACCAGATAGCGAAATGGGGTTGCCAATGACAATGGATTCAGGGGCGGAACGACGCGCAGGTGCGGCTACACTAGCCCCTGCACTGACAAATAAGATGGCGGCTAGCGCCAAGATTGTGAACGTAATCGTAAAGCGAATCTTCATAATAAACTTCTCCTCGGCATTCATAAAAGATTTTATTTTTGGGTTTAGATCGGTTATTTGTCCGGCAATCCTTTCTCTTGACTTGCTGGTTTTAGTGCCCATTTGATCCCATGAAGGGCGGCGGATAGTGGCGATTGCCACGTTCAATGGTTAGCCAACGTAATTCGGTAAAGGTTTCAATGGAGGATTTTCCGCCATGACGCCCGATACCACTGTTCTTGACACCGCCGAAAGGCACATACGGCTCATCGTAGACCGACTGATCATTAACATGGGAAATACCGGTCTCTAATTGATAGGCAATGCGTAAACCGCGATCTTCATCTTCCGTAATTACCCCGGATGACAAACCGTATTCACAGTCGTTCGCAACTTCGATAGCTTCTTCATCACTACTGACGACGATGATTGGTGCGACGGGACCAAATGTTTCTTCGCGGAATATTGCCATGTCGCGGGTCACGTTTTTCAGAACTGTCGGACGATAGAAGAGTCCTTCATAGGTACCCCCGGTTAACAGTTCCGCCCCTTGTTCCACGGCTTGTGTCACTTGACTATGGATTTTGTCGAGTTGTTTTTGGTTGATGATCGGGCCAATGGGACACGCTAATTCTGAGGGATTATCGGTGCCCAATCCTTTAACCCGCTCGGTGAATTTTGCTGTGAATTCTTCGGCAATCGATTCATGAACAATAATGCGTTCGGTCGACATACAGATTTGACCTTGGTGCATGAAGGTGCCAAAGGTGGCCGCATCGACGGCATGCCCCATGTCAGCATCATCCAGAATAATGAGCGCATCTTTGCCGCCCAATTCCATCGCCACTGTTTTCAAATGATAAGATGCCGTACTAGCCAGTTGACGCCCCACCGCTGTCGAACCAGTAAAGCTGATGCCCTTCACCGCCGGATGAGTAACCAGAACTTCACCCACGTCTTGCACATTATCGCGCGAACAGGTCACGACATTGAAGACGCCCTTGGGAATACCTGCTTCTTCCAGCAGTTCGGCGATAAACAACCCGCCAATAACAGGGGATTCTTCGGAAGGTTTTAGCACCACTGTATTGCCCACAGCTAAAGCAAACGAAAGACCCCGCGTGGATAGCAGAAGTGGAAAATTCCACGGCGCGATAACAGAGATAACTCCTAATGGCACCCGTTGCGCCATCATGACTTTTTTGTAGGGACCGGATGGCAATATTTCACCCGAAACTTGATAGGCCGCCGCCGCCGCTGTACGTAGCAATTCGACAGTGTAGCCAGCTTCAAACAAGCCTTTACCAATCCACCCACCCGCTTCATTGGTGTTGATCTCAACACTATCTTTGGTGCGACGTTCTAAAATATCAGCCGCTAGGTTTAAGATACGGGCGCGTTGACTGTGGGTCATATTTGACCATTGCTCAAATGCATTTTCCGCGGCTTCGACTGCGGCGATAGCATCTTCAGCTGTCGCATTGGCGACTTGGCCCCACACTTCTCCGGTAGATGGATTCAGGTCATCAAATGTACCCCCGCTGCCTTCTACCCATTCTCCGCCAATAAACATCTTATGTTGGTCTGGCATGTACTCCTCCAATAAGCTAAAAAAAGAAAATACAACTGTGTTGTTATGTATTATTTGAAACCACGGTTTTCCCCATATAAATAAATGGTGAGAGAACTTAAAAATTTTTCGAAATTCCAACGATAGGGACTAGATTTCAAAAGATTTGATATTGTCGGCGACACAAAACTTAAACTTTATTAATTAAAGTCTACCGAACAACTTCTGAACCCAAAGGTATTTTTCCATCAAATAATGGTGTTTTCATGACCAACAACATTTTATTAGACGAAAATGTTGTGTTGAGGGCATTCTCGACCATATATTAATTGAAGTAATTACGAAATGATTTGGTCGAATAGGATGATGGCTACTGTTTAAAGAATTGGGGAAAAATTTTGCGGGCCACATTATGATGTGGCCCCATTTATTATTAATGCGGAATCTCTGCCGTAAAACTCCGCCGGAACGAAACTGGTGTCATTCCGGTCTCACGACTAAAGAATTTAGTGAAGTACGAGGGATCGGTAAAACTAAGCTCATAGCCTATTTCGGCAATTGAGAGAGAGCTATGCACCAGCAAACGCTTAGCCGACAACACCATCCGTTGACGGATAAGTTGACTCGCCGTTAACCCCGTATGCTCTCTAATGGTCCGGCTCAGATAACTTGTGGAAATATGAAGCATCTTCGCGTAATCATCAACATTCTGACAAACCTGATAATTATCGCTCACTAAGTTTTGGAACTGATTGGAGATAATCGCGGCCGAAGTACGGGTCGATTCTCGTCTACAACCCACATATTCGCGTTGAATTTGCATGAGTAATATTTGTAAATATCCAGACAGAATCGTATCTTGGCCGGGATACGGGTGCTTAAATTCCGTGTATAAAGTTTCTACAATATCATTAAAATATGACACCCGCTCATGATCAATCTTTAACATGGCCATATTATCGGTCCGATTGAAAAAATCGAATTGATACATAAAATTCGGGTCGGCATGCCGCAGATGGAAAAAATCGGGGTCAAACATAATAAAGACACCCTCGAGGGGCGTGTACAAATTCCAGAAGTGAATTTGTCCCGGTGTGATGAAATAGAAAGTATGGGGCTCAACCTTATAGCCCTTAAAGTCGATGAAGTGTGTGCCTTGGCCACCGGTAGCCCATAGAATTTCATAGAAAGTGTGACGATTGGGGTAGGTCGCTTGCGCCATTGCTGGATCAAATTCAGAGACTCGACTGAGATAGATAGGCGTACCATTATAGCGCGGATCTAAATCCATCGCGGCGTCATTGAGTTTCCGCAATGGAATTTCTTGTAAATGAAGGTCTAGGTCCATCTTTAAACACCCTTCTTTTTTATTTTACTTGATCTCCAGTACTACTGAGCATGAAACGAACCCCCCGGTATCGCATTTCTAGGCATTAAATATTAAATTTCAAAATCAAAATCTCATAAAAAATATTTTGCCAAAATAAACATGAACTTAAATTCATCATTACCGATGAAAAACTTGACTCTCGTCAAAATTGTTGACAATATTGTAAAATATATCGTTAGCAACGGCAAGTATTTATCGCTCTGAATTGATACTCACGCAAAATATGTACGTTAATGATGCACAAAATATGAGGGCTCAATCCGAAGCGATATGTGAAATCAATGGCTTAAATAATGGCAAACCATAAAATTGGAGCGCAATGGTTATAGCACTATAGATATTGACCTTATTGAACTAAAACAGTTTATATCCATCGCCGTAATGCTCGAACTAAGCTCGGCATCGACGAAATTAATACAAATATTTACGGGGTAATTATGTCAACTCAAGCAAATCTTATAAAAAGCCTCTCGCAAATTTCAACAGCGACCATTCACGAAGCCATCGGCAAACACGGCGCACTGCCATCGGCTATCAAACCGATTAGCCCGACCATGAAACTGTGTGGTACGGCATTTACGATTGAGTCGATGCCGGGGGACAATCTCCTGTTACATCGCGCGGTTGCCCAAGCCCAGCCGGGTGATATTCTAATCGCGAAATGCTCGGAATTCTATGAAGCTGGTTATTGGGGCGAGCTCCTCTCCGTGGGAGCCATGCAATGCGGCATTGCCGGTCTCGTGATTGATGCCTGTGTACGCGATGCAGATCCTATTGAAGCCCTTGGCTTTCCCGTGTTTAGTCGGGGATTGTGTATTCGTGGCACCACCAAACACGGTACCGGCACACTCAACGAACCTATTATCATCGGCGACGTAACTATCAATCCCGGCGATATTGTTGTTGGTGATCGCGATGGTGTGGTCATCGTTCCCGCGAATCGAGCGGCTGAAGCCATTGAGAAATCCACCGCCCGTGAAACCAAAGAAGCGAAAACACTTGCGCAATTACGGGCCGGCAAAACTTCACTCGAAATCTACGGCTGGGAGTAATCATGAAAATCGCATTTCTGGGGCTCGGTGAAGTCGGTTCGACTCTGGCCCGTGACTTGTTATCCCAAAAAATCGATGTATCCGGCTGGGACCCTAATCCACGTAATTTGCCAGATGGATTGCATTTTGCGGCCAGCAATCCTGATGCGGCTAAAAATGCGGATGTCATTTTGAGCGCGAATCTTGCATCTGTCGCCGTCGAGGTTGCCCAAGAGGTCGTTCCTCATTTGCGCGACGGCCAACTCTACGCTGATATGAATACGGCTTCCCCGGCGGTTAAGCGTGAAATTGATGCGCTCTTTGCTGAAAGTCCGGCTCAATTCACTGATGTAGCGATTATGGCTCCCATCAAACCCAAAGGCATTCGGACTCCCATGCTGGCCTGTGGGCGTGGTGCAAGTAAATTTGCCGAATTACTGACGCCCGTCACGATGCCAGTTACCGTACTCACCGAACCCGCTGGACAGGCGGCCACGCAGAAACTGGTAAGGAGTGTTTTTTATAAGGGCTTAGCGGCTGTCGTTATCGAAACATTGGAGGTCGCGGAAAAACTCGACCTCGTGGCGTATGCCAGAGAGCAACTCCTTACACTTTTATATGATGAAGACATGATCGATCGGCTGGTTTCCGGCAGTATCATCCACGCTCGCCGCCGTATCCATGAAATGGATGCTGTGATTGAAATGTTAGAGCAAGCGAATGTTCAGCCCCTGACGAGTACAGCCGCTCGCCAACGTCTGATTGAGCTACTACAAGAGGGAGACGACAATGAGTAATCATCCAACAGTCTCGGAACGTGCCCGCGCCGTTGTCAAAGGTGGGTATGATCTGCATGTTCACAGCGGACCGGATGTCATGAAACGCATTGGAAGCGATTTTGACATTGCTACCGCATTTGAAGCCCGTGAAATGGCCGGCTATGTCATCAAACATCATTATGTGTCTAGTGGTGGACGCGCCGCGCTCACGCGTGAAGCCGTTCCTGCCGTCAAAACAATGGGATCAATTACCCTCAATGCCGCCGTCGGAGGGATGAATGCCCTCGCCGTTGAAATGGCCGCACGGGATGGCATTAGTTATGTTTGGTTCCCCACGGTGGACGCCGTAAACGAAGCCAATAACCGACCTGTGTTCGCACCCGGTGTACCCGCCCCGCTGTGGATGCGCATTCAGGACGAACTCGCCGCCCAAGGTCTCAGCAAGGGTCCGGTTGCCGTGGTCGATAGCGATGGCAATCTTTTACCCGAAACCATTGATGTGATTAAGGTCATTGCCCAGAACGATCTTATTTTAGCGACAGGTCACCTCTCACGGGACGAAATTTTCACCGTGGTCGATGAAGCCATCGCCCAAAATGTCAAACGCATTGTCGTCACCCACCCCGAATATCCAACCCAGAATATTTCGCTTGAAGATCAAATTTTGTTGGCCGAACGCGGTGCCATGCTCGAACGCTGTTTTGTCACCTATCACTCTGGCAAATACGATTGGATGCAAATGTTCGAGAATATCCGTCAATCCGGCCTTGAAAATTCATTCTTTGCCAGTGATTTGGGCCAACCCAAGAATCCACCCGTTGAAGATGGCTTAGGTCTGATGGCCGATAAAGCCTTTGAAGCAGGTTTTTCTGATGATGAAGTTCATCAATTAGCAGTCATGAATCCGGAACGTTTAGCACAAGGAGCAGGTAAATATGTCTAAAAAACTGTTGGTCGTCGGCGCCCATTCCGCGGATTTTCTATGGCGATCGGCGGGAACCATTGCGGTAACGACATCGCAAGGCGGCGAGGCTCTTGTTTTGGCCTTATCCTATGGCGAGCGCGGTGAATCGGGGAATCTATGGAAAGAACCCAATCAAACCATTGAGAATGTTAAACGCATCCGTCATGAACAAGCTGAATTAGCCGCCTCTAAAGTCGGGGCACGTTTTGAATGTTTAGACCTTGGTGATTATCCGTTGCGTTTGGATGATACCGCAATTGACCGTCTGGTTGAGGTCATGCGCAATGAGGCTCCAGATGTCATCCTGACCCATACCCCCGTCGATCCTTTTAATCCTGACCATCCTGTTGCTTATCAGGCTGTCCAACAAGCCCGCTTACTCGTATCAGGTGCCGGTGTGGCCAGCGCATTTGCCCGTATTACACCGCCCGATTGGTATCTCTTTGAGCCCCATCAACCAGAATTATCCGAGTTCTATCCCAACACTTTTATCGATATCACGCCCGTTTTTGAGCAGAAGATAGAAGCGATGGCGGTGATGGGGGCCCAGAGTTACCTGAAAGATTATTACACCGATTTGGCTTCACGGCGGGGCAATCACGCGCGTCGTATCTCCGGCAAACAGGAAGTCAAATATGCCGAAGCCTTGCAACGCATGGTGCCCAATGTTATTTCAAGTTTATAGCGAAATGGAACTATTCTTATGATTAAAGAACCTATTTTTGATCTAGCGCATCTCGCTCATGTTGAGCTGTATACGCCCAAACTCGCGGAGAGTGTCGACTTTTTCGTCAATATTATGGGACTCACCGAAACCGCGCGGCAGGGTGATTCTGTCTATCTGCGTGGCTGGGATGACTACGAACACCACACCTTGAAACTCACGGCGAACGATCAACCAGGCATTGGCCATATGGCTTGGCGCGCCCTGAGTCCGCAAGCCTTAGAACGTCGCGTGAAGATCATTCAAGATGCGGGCTATGGTCTGCAATGGACCGATGGTGATCTTGGGCATGGCCCCGCCTA
>JBNLCD010000141.1:0-11004 GCA_050303635.1 Anaerolineae bacterium | reverse complement strand
ATTAAATATGCTTAGCGATATTTTCAGTAGATATCTGTTTATGTTATTGAGAGGGTTCAATCACACCCTCCACTGCTTGCGGTGGATTTGTTCAACCAAATCCGATCTCGTAGGGCGAATTGCACAAATATCCCGTACAAATTAGGGATACGTCAATTCAATAAAAAATCTTTTATTTTAGCGCTAAGGAGCCTAAGCATGTTTAATAACGTAAGCAAAAAGGTTGTAGTAGTCTTTGTACTACTAATCCTGATTAGTGTTTTATTCTCACATACTGAACCAGTTTCCGCACAAAATATACCAAGTATTGATTGTGGAACTCACGAAGGTTTGGTTCCTAGTGGTTTCTATACCGACTTATATCAACTAGACCTCTCCTCTTCATCAAGCCAAGTACGGCTAACATTGTATGCGGCAGAAGCAGATCCGGCAATTCAGGGACTAACGCCTGTTCATCATTGGGAAAATGCCAACATGATTGGCGTGAAACTGTACGATAGCAATGTCAATCCAGTAACGCCTGAATCACGTTTTATGAATGGCCGTGGCAATTCTATATTTGAGAATCCCTTCCCGTGGGATACTTACATCGTCTCCCCAGGCGTATACTACATTGAGGTGTATTCAGGAACTGTCGATCTGTATGATTTAGTCGTTGGGTGTTCTGATTATGCTCCATTAGTCTTACCGCCTGGATACTCCATTTTGGAGCGAATGGAGACTGTATCTGTACAAAATCCTGGTGATCCATATCCTTGCCCCGGCGGCCCTTGGGGACTTTGTGTTGATGGTATTGCTATGATTTGGGAAGGTGATGTTGAACTGCTGATCACTTCTAACCAAGATGCTCAAGTAATGGTGTTCGCCGCAGAACTTACAGATATGGAAGATGAGCTTGGTTATGACCCCGAAACATTGTTTGAGATAGATGGGTACGAAATTGAAGAGGAACTGCTTGTTGAAATAACTTTCGAGCCAGAATTCATGTACTTCATTTTTGTGATCAATGAAGAGACTCCTACATACTTCTCCATTTCGATAAACGAATAAGTTTTGAGCCAGCAGGGTTAACCCTGCTGGCTCAATTATTTCTATATATTTATTGCCCAAAAAAGAATTCAGTCGAATCTGTTTTAGTCGGCTGAATTCTCTTTTGTACTGAGAGATTATTGGGTGAAGATTATGAATTTATTTACTTACTCTTCACCCTCAGATTCAGGTTGCCGTTGAGCCATTTCTTGATCAATCATGTAAATGCCCATTTTCTCGTCACCAATGAATTTCAGCCGTTGCACAATATCATCCGCGGCGGCTTCTTCTTCAATCTGCTCATTCACAAACCAATGCAAAAAGGCTTGTGTGGCATGGTCTCTGTCGTCGATAGCTAAATCCATCAAATTATGAATCATGCCAGAGATTTTACGTTCATGGGCAAGCGCATCTTCGAATACAGCCAGTGGACTTTCCCACTCGGCAGGCGGAGCACCCATCGGTAGAAGTTCAACTCGTGACCCACGATCATATAAATAGGTATAGAAGCGCATCGCATGATTTTGTTCTTCAGCGGCTTGCATGTGCATCCAATGTGAGAATCCCTTCAAATTAAGAGAATCAAAATAGGCGGCCATGCCGAGATACACATAAAACGATTCCATTTCAGCGGTTACTTGTTCATTGAGGGCTTTTTGGAGTGTGTTGCTTAACATCAAATTTCCTTTCCTTATGGAATGGGTGCGCCTCTGATTATAACATTGCCGTTTTAGAATCCTATAAATTTAATCTACATTGCCATGCAAACAGATTGTGCAAATTTCAATCAACCGTTCCGGTGAAATGCCATGGTGTTGTTCAAGGGAAAGGGGATGCTCAGTTGGCTCCAACTGTATGATGGGCCGCCGGAAATTATCTTGCAAGTAGACCATCGTTTTCAAACTGAGACATGATTGTTCATAGGGAGGAAAATCGCTAGCTAGCCAGCCAAAAAATGGCCCTACATGGGATCTTTTATCTGCCTCAAAATATTCAACATAGAGCTTATAACTTTCGAAACTTAGGGATACCCAGGCCAGCCATGTAAAGGGGATGTCATGCCCATAGACTGGAATTTCAATTAACCCACGCACAAAATAATACTGTTCATCAACAACACAGTCATCCGTGCCGAGAGATACGCGCTGTTCATGTTCATCTGCCGGAATTTGGCTAGCGAAATAAGGACTTGGTGCCCCAAAACTGGGTATTCCGTGATGTGTTTCACCACATGTTTTGCATTCGAAAGCAAACTCAGCCATAGAATTCTCGTTTCATGATCGAAATAAAAGCTCCCTACGTAAATATATAGCTAAAGTAATCTATTCGAATGAATTTCTCAACATAAGCTAATTTGATTTGTCGGATTAGCTAATCTCAGGGATAATAATTTTAACCGTAATATAACCAAAATGTATTTTTGACTGAGGCGAGGAGAAAAAAGCATTATGGCAACCCCTTATGATAAAGGTATTATCTGGCTTCATTGGATGGGGCGCGTCGTACGTGAACAAACCATTCGTGAACTTGCCCAAAAAGTAAAACAAAAAGCACCCAGTTCAACCGGCATTGCGATTAAAACCAACGACGGCAAGGATTGGCAAGGTCGCTATGATACCGACCCGAACATGGAAATTAATGGGCCCGACGATATTTTTAAATGGACTCGTGAACTCGCCTTAAATGGCCTCCAAACCCATCTTTGGTGTGTCGTGCGTGGTGTTGACCCCAATGAGGAAGCTGATGTTGTCATTCAAGCTTGTAAAGTCTCTGGCGTAAAATCCATGATTTTGGATGTCGAAGGCGGCCCTGAATATTTCGGTGGACGGCCCGCTTCTGTTGCTCGCCAAGTGATTGAACGCATTCGGGGTGGCATCCCCAGTGATTTCCATCTTGCTCTCAACTTTGACTATCGAGGTAGCCATCCAGCCAGCATTCATATTGACGAATGGCTTCCGCATGTTCAAAGTTTGCACCCGATGGTTTATTGGTGGCATTTTAGTGAAAGCACGCGCGGCCCCAAGCGTTATTTAGATGATATGTTCAGTATTTTAGCCAAATATAATAAGCCGATTGTTCCCATGTTACAGGCTTATCCTGATCCCTCCACTGGATTTATGGTTCCGCCTGAACATATGGAAGAGGCAGGTGTGTATTCATTTGAAAAGGGTGGCGCTGGCATTTCTTATTTCCGCCTCGGTACATTCGTTGGCGACGAACATTATGCCGCTGTAGGTCGTGTGAATCCCTCCGGCATTGATCCCATTCCGCCTGAAACCGAAGAACCATCAGATCCGGCCTCAACCTTCCAAGTGATTACGCTGGCGCTGAATGTCCGGAGCCATCCATCCACTGAAGAACGCACCTTATTGCCAGATCGTCAATTGCAATTAGGGGACAAAGTCACAGTATTGCCCACCTCACGACTTGAAAATGAAGGCTATATTTGGTGGCGACATAAGACAGGGTGGTCCGCTGAAAAGACCAGCAATGGCAGTTCAGTCTTTATGATTCGGAGTACGGATAGCAGTACACCTGATGACAAGAAATTGATGGTTGTTACTTTAAGTTTGAATGTTCGGAGTGAACCATCAACTGATCCTAGTACGTTGATAGATTCAGCGCAATTACGTATGGGCGAAATTGTTACCGTTGATCCAAACTCACGCCGTGAAGCATTTGGTTTTGTGTGGTGGCATCATGATCGTGGCGGCTGGTCTGCTGAAAAGACTATAGATGGCACGGAAATCTATCTCTCAGATGCCAATGCAGATTTACCCCCAACTGAATTTGTCTTCAGTAAATCACCGATGGATTTGGCTAAGATGCAGTGGTTCTACTACTATGGGAACACGCGTTTTGCCTATTTTTACGGGGCGCAACATAATTATGATGGTTATAGCCAAGGCTTGCATGGTGGCTTAGATTTTGGTTATCCAGCAAAATCGGGTAACACTATTCCGGTTTATGCAGGCGTTCATGGCGTTTTTGACTACAGTGGTTCAGGGCGTGCCTTTGGCCCCAATCGGGTTGATATTTTGACCAATGGGTATCTACTTATTTACGGTCATGTGGCTGATCCTATTCGTTTGGCACGTGGTACGGCTGTTACCCCCGATACCATTGTCGGTTGGATTGATACTGGCGCCAAACATTTTCACCTTGAAATCCGGAAGGGTGGTTATCTGTTTAACCCATTGCTCTTCATGCCACGTACCATGCGTGAAACAATATTCCAAAACTTCCCGCCTACGGGTAATTTTGCATTCTTCCAAAGCGACCGCTGGAATAAGTGGATTACACCACTTGATCAACCGCGTATTAAGCTTGGCGGACCTGTGATTGGCCCGCGCGCCTAGTATTCGCAGGTTAATCATTGCATTAAAATCATAAAACAAGCGCCTCGCCTATGCTACACTAGAGGCGCTTTTGTTGGATTGCCCAAACCACAATCCCAATAAATTCGTCAATTCATGTATAATGCAAGTGGCTGATGTGGTGGCTGAAACTGTAGATTATTCTTAGCAGATAAATTAGCTGTAGAACTTCCAGTTAAGATGCTTACATCCCAAACCCACGCAAAAAGTCTGGAATAGGAAAAACTCTAACATGAGTATCGTTCAGAATGTTGCCGAACGACTAATTGATAATGTTTCTCGTGTCATTATTGGTAAGCGGCAAGAAGTACGCATGATGGTCTTAGGCCTCTTGTGTCAGGGCCATATTTTACTCGAAGATGTGCCGGGTGTTGGTAAAACTAGTATGGCCAAAGCGCTCGCCAAATCCATTGGGGCTAGCTTTAGCCGGATTCAATTTACACCTGATATGCTCCCGACGGATGTCACGGGTGTATCAGTTTATAATCAATCTAACGGGGAATTTGAATTCCGCCCCGGACCCATTATGGCCCAAATTGTCCTGACTGATGAAATCAACCGGGCAACCCCGAAAACCCAGTCGGCCCTTCTCGAATCGATGGAAGAACGCCAAGTCACCGTAGATGGGGTTACCTATCCTATGCAACAACCTTTTTTGGTGCTGGCAACGCAAAACCCAATTGAATATGAAGGTACTTTCCCTCTTCCTGAAGCTCAACTTGACCGCTTTTTGATGCGTATTCATCTGGGGTATCCAACCCCGCAAGAAGAAATGGTGATGCTAGATTCCCAACAATACGAGCATCCTCTAGTCAGTTTGCGGCAAGTTGTTACTGTGGAAGAATTATTGGAAGCGCAACGCGCCGTGCGTGATGTTTATTTGAATGATGATGTCAAAGCGTATATCATCAATTTAGTAACAGCGACTCGTCGTCATCAAGATATTTATCTAGGCTCTAGCCCGCGGGGTGGCTTAGGGTTGTATCGTTTAGCGCAGGCCAATGCCGCGCTTGAATTACGGGATTATGTTATTCCAGATGATGTGAAAATTTTAGCGGAAGCCGCCTTGGCCCACCGGATCATCTTAGGACCGTCCGCGCGTATCAAGGATATTTCTGCCGGAAGTATTATCCAATACATTTTGAATACAACACCTGTGCCCGGTGCGCAGGTTGGCCAGCGCAATCCACAACGCTAAGAACTGAATGGTTTTTTGATGTCACGACGACGTAATATCATTTTTCTGCTCAGCATTTTAGCGCTTAGCGCGGGCATGCTTAGTGGGCGTGGTTTTCTCTTTAAAGTTGGCTATGTCTTTATCGGGTTGACCATCATTAGCCTTGTCTATTCATGGTTCTCCGTAAATTGGCTCAGTATGGGGCGTAATACTTATTCACGCCGTATTCAAGTTGGACAAACCTTTGAAGAGCACCTGATGGTGTCTAATCAAAGTTTTATCCCCAAGTTATGGCTTGAAGTGCGCGATCATTCCACTTTGCCTAATCATCGGGTGAGTCATATTGTCCCGCTGTTGAATTTTCGCGGTCACTATCGCTGGGGAACCGAAACTGTCTGTGTGCGGCGTGGGCAATTTACGCTGGGACCCATCAATATTGTGGGGGGAGATCCGTTCGGTCTTTATCAATTTCCCCGTCATATTGCGACAACATCAAATATTATTGTCTATCCCAAGACGTATCCTATTTATGACTTCACAACGCCAACCGGGGCTTTAACAGGCGGTCAGGCCGTCCGCCGTTTATCCTATGAAATTACGCCCCATGCGGCGGGTATTCGTGAATATGCGCCCGGTGATAGTATAAAACGTATTCACTGGAAAAGCAGTGCACGGCGCAACAAATTGTTCGTTAAAGAATTTGAAATGGATCCTTTGGGGGACGTGTGGATATTCTTAGACTTGTCGCGCGAATCGGTGATAGCAAGACCATCAGCTTATAATCACACTGATCATCGCACTCTTCCGGCCTCAACTGAAGAATATGCCATTTCAATTGCCGGTTCGTTGGCTCAATATTTTATTTCGAATAGCCGGACTGTGGGCTTTATGACTTATACGCCGCATCGTGAGTATATTGCGCCAGATCGTGGTGATCGCCAACTAACCGATATTTTGGAAGTTTTGGCGACAGCATCCAGTCAAACAGATATTAGTTTAGGACAAATGTTGGCGCTAGAAGCACCGCATATCACCAAAGGCTCAACTGTTGTTGTCGTTTCATCCTCAACAAATTTAAGTTGGTTGACCGAAGCCCATATTCAAAGTCGGCGTGGAATGTTGGTGATTGCGGTATTGATTGATCCAAGTAGTTTTGGGTTACAAGGTTTTGATTTTGACCTCATGCGACGCCAAGTTGAAACGGCGGGCTTTATGACCTATGTTGTGAAACAAGGTGATGATTTATCTACAGCTTTAAGCTATGAATTAAGTCATGTGAATGGCAATGGCACCACCTAGCGCTAACTACGAGGCTAAAATATCACTCAATAATTCAAGAAGTTTTTCGGGACGAAAAGGTTTTGTAATATACGCCGATGCTCCTGCCTCAAGCCCCTTACTCACATCTTCATCTGAGGTGCGCGCACTCACAAATACAAACGGGATATTTGCGATAGATGAATCTTGTTTGACTGCTTCAAGAACATCATAACCTGTGACTTCAGGCATGAGAATATCACACAACACTAAATCTGGGTGATTCTTCTTAATCAGATCGATGCCAATTCTACCATCGCTGGCTTCAAGTACGTCATAACCCTCAAATTGAAGGATATCCGCCACCGTTTCACGAATTTCATCTTCATCTTCAATGATTAATATTTTGGCTGTCATTTTGGGTATTTATGCCCCTTAATCAAAATACATCATTTAATACAATTATAGTCTGTTTTACTCATTGATATTCACATTATGGGCGCATCTGCGCAATTTGCCAACTCATTTTCAATTAATTAAGATAAATTGTATTTATGGTTTAGTCCTATGTAAATATATATTTTTATTCTTTATAGTTTCATATTGCTGATTCGTTACCTTGGATCACATGCAACATGCCATGCTCATAATCAGAGCCAATTTGATTTGATGTATATGTCCGAAATTGCCCCGTCAAACCTCAACGGTGTACGGATGCACTTTTTTTTATATAATGCCCCACGTAGTTAGAGGGCAGTTATATCAATATCAAAGGAAATTTGATGACTAATCTTGAAACCAACCCCCAAATAGGTGTTTATGACAATATTTTGGAAACGATGGGCAACACCCCATTGGTGCGCCTTAATAAGGTTGTAGATAACCAAACCCCCAACCTTTGGGCCAAAGTTGAGTTCTTTAATCCGGGTGGCTCAGTCAAAGATCGTATCGGGACCTTCATCATTGAAGACGCCGAGCGTTCCGGTATCTTAAAGCCGGGTGGGACGATTGTTGAATCAACATCAGGCAATACCGGTGTCGGACTTGCTATTGTAGCCGCCATTAAAGGCTATAAAACTGTCTTTGTCATGCCGGATAAAATGTCTGAAGAAAAAATCCGTCTCTTACGGGCTTTTGGTGCACGGGTTGTGATTACACCAACCGCTGTCGAACCAGAAGACCCACGCAGTTATTACAATGTCGCTAAACAAATTGTCGCGGATACACCAAATGCTATTTTAGCGAATCAATATCACAATCCAGCCAATCCCCAAACCCATTATGAAACCACTGGCCCCGAAATTTGGAAACAAACAGGCGGCAGAATTGATTATTTCATTTGCGGTCTAGGCACAGGCGGCACAATTAGTGGCGTCGGTCGTTATCTTAAAGAACAAAATCCTGATATTAAGATTGTCGGGGTCGATCCGATTGGTTCACTGTTGCATCACTATATTCAGACGGGTGAGTTGATCGATGCTTATAGCTATCGGGTAGAAGGGATTGGGGAAGATTTCTTGCCCTCCACAACCGATTTCTCCGTCATTGATGACAGTATCCAAGTTGATGACCGTGAAAGCTTTATGATGACCCGCCGCTTGGTCCGTGAAGAAGGTCTTTTTGTGGGCGGTTCCTGTGGCTCAGCGGTTGCGGGTGCTCTCAAATATATCAAGCAAGAAAATATCGGTTCTGATAAGGTCGTCGTTGTTTTACTGCCCGATTCCGGTTCACGCTATCTCAGTAAGGTTTTTAATGATGACTGGATGCGTGAAAATGGCTATTTCTCGCAACCCTGTGCCGAAGCTACGGTGGCCGATGTATTAACCACCAAACCCGCTCAAGAAATCTTCACCGTTACGGCGCATGATAGCATGATGGATGTTATTGGCTTGATGAAGGAAAAGGGTATTTCCCAAGCTCCAGTTATGCATGAAGGTCGTCTGATTGGCATGGTGCGTGAAGTCGATTTGCTCAATCATATGCTGATGGTTGGCAATCGCAATCCCGAACAAACCATTGGGGAAATGGTGCAATCGAATATTCAAACGATTGGCGAAGCCGCGCCCTTGGATCAGTTGATGCAAGTCTTTGTTTCTGCCGGAGACGTAGTTTTTGTCACAGCCGGAGACATGAATGATCAATTGCAGGGTGTCCTCACTAAGATTGACGTGCTTGACTACGTTGCGAACAATTGCATTTAACTTGACCCACATTGACAAGATTTGAGTATAGGGCCACGGCATGCCGTGGCCATTCAGTTCATAAACAAAGCAAATAACGGAAAATAAAACCCCATGAGCGAAAAAAATCAACATTTTGAAACCCGTGCCATTCATGGTGGGCAAGAACCTGACCCCACCACGGGCGCAATTATGCCTCCTATCTATCAAACATCAACCTATGTGCAAGCTGAAGCAGGTGTGCATAAAGGCTATGAATACAGCCGCACCGATAACCCAACGCGGACTGCTTTGCAAAAAATGTTAGCCCACCTTGAAGGTGGTAAATTCGCCTTGTCCTATGCGTCCGGCATGGCGGCGATTGATACCTTAATGCGCCTCTTCAAACCCGGCGATCATACGATTGTGGGGAACGATGTTTATGGCGGCACTTATCGTTTGTTCGACAAAGTTTTGAGTGCTTATGGCCTCGAATTTACCTTTGTGGACATCACGAATTTAGCTGAAGTCAAAGACGCCATCCAACCCAACACCAAATTGATCTGGCTAGAAACGCCCACCAATCCCTTGCTTTCACTCGCTGATATTGCGGGTGTGGTCGAAATTTCTGGAAATGATATTCAGGTTGCGGTGGATAACACATTTGCATCACCTTATTTGCAAAATCCACTGGCTTTGGGCGCTGATTTTGTGGTGCACAGCACTACGAAATATCTAGGTGGGCACTCTGATGTAGTTGGTGGCGCGATTATCACCAATGATGAACCAAGTTACAATCAACTCAAATTCTTGCAAAATGCCATTGGCGCGGTACCGGGTCCGATGGATTGCTGGGTTACCTTGCGCGGGATTAAAACCTTGCATTTGCGCATGGAACGTCATTCCCAAAATGCCATGCAAATTGCGCAATTTCTGGAAGATCATGTCGCGATTGAGCGTGTCTATTATCCCGGTTTGGAATCACACGCCCAACATGAACTTGCCAAACGTCAAATGCGCAATTACGGCGGTATGATCTCCCTGATCTTCAAAGATGGCGAAGAAGCCGCGCGTAAATTTGTGGCCAGCACTAAACTGTTCTCTCTTGCCGAATCCCTAGGTGGGGTGGAATCGTTGATCGAGCATCCGCGCATCATGACCCATGCTTCGACCAATGACAGCGACTTCTCAATTAGTCCAGCGTTGGTACGTTTATCAGTAGGTGTTGAGCACGTCGATGATTTGTTAGATGATATTCGACAAGCCCTCGCCCAAATCTAAGCGACTGTATTAGCTATTTAAAATGGGTGAGGCTCGTTTGTCCTCACCCTTATTTCTCTCCAATTAGGAAAACAGTATGTTACGTGTTGGTGTTGATATTATCGAAGTATCCCGCATTGAACGGGCCATTGAGCGACATGGTGAACGTTTTTTTAAGCGTTTCTTTACGCCTGCTGAGCGCGATTATTGCCAGAATAAGATGACGAGTTTGGCCGGACGCCTTGCCGGTAAAGAAGCGGTGGCCAAAGCACTTGGCACGGGTATTGGGGATGTAAAGTGGGTTGAGATTGAAATTCTGGCCGATGATCGTCGCCGTCCGGTCCTCTACTTACATGGTGATGCCCAAAAGCTCGCCGCCGACATGGGTTTGGTCGAGTGGGATATTAGTCTGAGCCATACCGATACACAGGCTATTGCATTTGTGGTTGCGAAGTAAAACTCATTGGATAGATTTTTCATCATGCGTAACGATTACAACAATAGTATTCGCTTGTTGACAGATGGCATATATGCTAGCGTGAGGTTTTTCAGTGTAATAATCCTCAATGTCATATACTGAAACTACAATATCTGATGAAATAGCCCATAATATCCAAAACCGTTCCGTACGGTCACCTCGCCAGATATTTTTGTCCTCTAAAGAAGGTATCCTTTCAAAATTTTCCTGTTCTTCAAAATAAGCAACCACCTCTGATTTAGAATCATCCGTGCAATAAATGGCTTG
>JBNLCD010000140.1:0-11039 GCA_050303635.1 Anaerolineae bacterium | reverse complement strand
CAGTCAGTGTACCTTGCAAGCTCCCGCCAAAATGTTTCTTGGCCGCTTCAGCGAGGGTTTCATAGGTGCCTTGCAAAATGCCTTGAGTACCAATATAAATCCAACTTCCGGCGGTCATTTGGCCATACATGATGAGGCCTTTTTTCGCCAACTCATCAAAATGTTCTTGTGTCGCCCAATGTGGCACCAAGTTACTATTGGCAATCATCACGCGCGGTGAATCGGGCGTGGTTTTGAAGACGCCCACCGGCTTGCCACTTTGCACCAACATGGTCTCATCATCTTCGAGATTTTTGAGGGTGCGCACAATCGCATCAAAAGCTTCCCAACTACGGGCGGCTTGGCCACGACCACCATAAACGACCAATTCATCGGGGTTTTCGGCAACTTCGGGGTCAAGATTGTTCATTAACATGCGTAAGGCGGCTTCCTGCAACCAACCTTTACAATTTAGTTCCGTCCCACGCGGGGCCCGGATTTCACGTTTTGTTGTCATGGGGATGAGTATTTTCCTTCCTCACCAAAAAAGAATTAAATTGTGGGGGTTTGGCTTGAGTATACCGCAATCCCAAGTGAGGTTCGATGGCATGTTGGGGGAATAGAAAAACAAAATGCTCTACCGGAGTAAAGCATTTCAGACAAACGAAATAGATTGGCTAAATTTATGAGGCCAACGAAGTATTGGAGCGCGGAAAACGCCAGCTTAGCACTGCGATAAAAATAATGGGTAGGAATGCGGCAGTCGTGACTTGCGCTAACGTGACGACGCCACTGCTGAGATAAAAGATTGTCGCAATCCAGTCCACGACTTGAATTCCTATCATGAGGCCAATCCATGATTGATGGCGTTCAGGATTACGGGCGGCGATAAACATACCAATACCAAAGGCCCAGAAACGCGCACCCATTTGGGCAAAGAGCCAATAGACCCATTCCGGTGTCGTGCTCAAATCTAAACCAGCAATGAATTGACTGGGAAATATGGCAAATGCTGTTCCTAAGATCAATTGAACAACCCCAATAAAACGAAGCATCGTGCGCAGTAACATATTAGAAATCCTTTCCTAAATGATGATGGTTATGCGTAATGAGCATTCAAAGTTTATTCTTACGCCTTAAATAAATAAACTAAATATCAATTATGTGTAGTTTGTTCCAAAAAAGAGACTAAGTTAGTCTCCTTCTTGCATTTGAGCCAATAAATCCGCGACGGTCACGCTCTCTAGATGCTTTTTCATAGCGTTTTCAGCATCCGTGAGGGTATTAGAAATTGCTTTATGAGCTCGTTCTGGTCGCTGACCTTCCGCATTTAATTTCAGATTGGTCTGAAACAGTGGCCGTTCTTGCTCAATAGCCAATAGCAAATCTAAAAGCGTTAATTGGTCTGGTGCTATGGCTAAGCGCACCCCACCACTGGCTCCTTCGCGGGTTTCCATAATTCCGGCGCGGTTTAAACGCCGTAATAGAAGCGCGGCGGATGATTGAGGGATATTCAAATCCTCCGATATTTTTTGCGTAGGAATAAATTCATACATCCCTTGCTGAATCTTATCACCGACGTAAATGATTGTATAAAGTGCTTGCGTAAATGATAATGAATAGCTCATTGGCTTTATCCTTAAACTACACATTTAGTATATATAGTTTATATCGAATTTGTCAAGGACTTTATCAAAACAGCAAAAAAGACGCGCCTTAGCCCGCCTTTTTTACCATATTCTTATTGATCCTGAATTTGTTTAGCCCGCTGTATCTTCAGCCGGAGCATCTTCAGTCGTTGTTTCAGTATTTTCCGTAGATTCGCCACTTGTTGGGGCAGACCGTTCGGTCAATTGGCCAAGATTCTGAATATTGCGGCTGATAGTATTCAAAATGGCATAGTCACCATTATTGAGATGGAGTAAAACGTGAATCCCACCCGGCATAACCGTTACGGTATCAATCGTCACACCTTCACCCAGACTATCCAAGGCAACACTGCCCCAATTGCCAGAATCAATACCTTGCAAACCTTGTAAATAGGCTTGTCCAAAGGTAGTCAACCAGAGCAAACGGGTGCCACCTGCCACAAAGTAAATATCTTTGATTTCAAAGGGTTGGAATACTTCCGGCGTAACCACAACGGGCGCGGCTTGACGCCGGACTGTATCAAAGGTAAATACACCTGTGCAGTTGTCATCGGCGCAAATCAACAGTTGGCGACCATCTTCTGACCACGGTAGATAAACCCCTGTCGAGTCCAAGGCTTGGGGCAAAGGTTCAGAACCCGCGCCTAAACCGATTTCATTAGTGGCACCATCACCTAATTGCCAGAAGGTTTGGCTCAAAATATTGTAGCCGTTGTCTGTTTGTTGGGTGAAATAGTAGAGACGGGCTCCGCCTTCACCCCAACCGACATGACGTCCCTCAGCAATAGCGTTTACACTGCCAGAATAGACATCAATCATGAAGGTGAAATAATACGCACATGTGCGGGTGCCAACATCTTGATCAATATAGCGCGCAACAAAAGCAACGGTGTCACTATCGGGTGACCAAACCACTTCATTTAATTCAGTCCGCCATGCGAAATTGACAACATCCGGCGCTAAACAACTATCTTTACTCCGCGCACCACTGCTTTGGCCGAAGGGGAAAAAGTCAGTAATGGCATCTGGCGTCAGTAAATGAGTAGTGCTCACCCCATAATAGCGCCCAATCGCACTGCCACATGCTGGCATCATGAGAACACGATGACGAACCAAGAAAATTTTGCCACCATCCGGCGAAAGATAATAATCAAAGGCCCCTTCTGGCACAATCGCATCGCCAGCGGATAACGCGGTTTCCCACGGAGTCCCGACTAATACATCCGGACAATCAGCCCGCCGTTGCAGTAAATCCGCACTAGCGGCATTGAGATCAGGCTCTTGCCATAAATCTCGCGCGGGAACAGGATCACCACCCGGTACGACGAAATTCTCACGGGCTTGAATATTACCATCGGCATCAATCCGCCACCGATTGAGTTGGCGTGGATTATTGGCGTCTGGTTCAACAATAAACAGGCTAATGCTGTACGGTTCAATGAAATAGGTGGTTACATCCCCTTCGGAGACCCAACCCCGCTCGCCTGTTGTTAAATCGACTTCCCACCAAATATTGGCTTCTATACAAATGGGGCCAGTTAGCAGGGTTAAAATTTCGCCTTCGGGGAGTGCCCGAATCACTTCGGAACCACTGCGTTCCTTGCCCGGATTATCTCGGAAAATAACGCCAATGCCATCACCATTGAGAATAACACGAGCGGTGCCACCTACTTGTAATCGACTGGGGACGGCTCGTTCAGCACATCCATCGTCTTGAGCATTCGCAACTGGAAGAGCATTGATACTCATCCCAAAGGTCGCACTCAACAAACTGATTAATAAGATTACGCGCCATAGTCGCATTCTAACTTACCTCCGCAAAAAATTGTTTTCAGCGCCCAGCTTAGTCATGAAATCTAATATAACGTGATTTTATGGAGAATTTCTAATAGCAGATTAAATCCCCGGTAAATATGTTCGGCAAGGTACTAAAGTCACCTTATTAAATCAATTCTGCATATTTTACGGAACTTAGCCCCCATAATCCCTTTCGAGGTTATTCCCATAATCACGTTAATCTAACAAATAGCAAGCTGACACGTTACCAAAACCATGCATAAAACTAAAACCGCCCTCATTATAACCAGTGAGGGCGGCATTTTTCGATTTGTCATTTGACCGATGTTAAATCGGTGATGTCAGCGTAGGTTGGGCATAGGCTAGCTCATGAGCGCATCTTGGAGATAATCTTGAAGATAGTAATTATCGACACCGTAATGGGCCAGCAATTGTTGGCCAGTAGGATCATCTGTCATCGCCAACAAGATGTGCTCTGTGCCGGTATAGTGCATGCCTAAATCTTCAGCACGGCGTACTGCATTTTCCAGAAAACTATTCACCGTCGCGTGTGATGGAAAAGAACGGGGTGGTAATTGTTCTAAATCATTGAGTAAGCTGACTGTATCCAAACCACATTCGGGTAAAATTTGATGCACAATACTGCGCCGTTCACGTGCCAGAGCAAGCAAAAGATGTTGAGGGGCTAAAGTGGCACTTCCATAGTCTTCCGCGATTTGTTCAGCCGCCCGCAGGACACGTTTGCCTAGTTCACTCAGCTTATCGCGTTTGGCATTGGTATTCTTGTTTATTTCGTTAATCCCCGAATGAAGCATTTCCTGTGCCCTCCTTCGTATCTGCTCGGCTGAAACATTCATATCATCTAGTAGATTCTGTAAAATATCACTTGGAAATTTTAAAATGCCTAGTAATAAATGTTCTGTACCAATATAGTCATAATTTAGCCAACCAGCTTCATTTTCAGCCCAATTTAATGCCTCACGCAAGTTGGTCGAAAATAATATTTTGGGTGTGTTTGGCTTAGTTAGTGAAGAATAGCCATCAACATGCTGAACAAATTCAGCAAAACTAATTGAGATAAACTCACTCAAGAGTTGATGCCCCAATCCATCTTGCGATTGGTAGATACCAAGCAATACATGTTCAGTTTCAACAACAGGATATTGATTTTGGCGAACGATAGCATGGGCTATTTCTAAAGCTTCAATTGCATATGGACTATAATATTGCGCTGACATATCTCTCAATTAACTTGATGTTAGCTATAACACAGGTTGCACAATGTTTATTATATGTCGAAATACGATATACCAACCAAACAAACACAAATCTTAAACACTTTCAAACAAGAATTTATCATTAATTTTAAGACTAATATTAGTAAACGAATTACGGAGGATTATGCTGGGCATAACCCTCCGTAATTGCGAAAGGAAGGGAGACTAAGGAGAGGATTATCCTCAATGAAATATGCAAACTATTATCAGGAGAATTAATTGTTTTAGATGTATTAAATTAATTCTCAACTTTAAACATATTATATCTCAATGTTATGCTTATTGTTGTTAATGTTTTGTTAGACTTGAATTGCAAGGTGTGAGTAAACTATTTAAAATGATGTAGACGCGGATGCTAGGTAAGGATTTACGCCAGTTTAAGCTAAACGGCTAGAAAATTTGAGCAGTTTAGACATATGCGCGCTAAGTCTGATGCCCCGAAAATATACTATAAATAGATAGGCACAAACACATCCATGCAATGAGCAATGCGATGTTATATCTTGGGTTTGAAACAAGAAATAAAAAAGGTGCAAGGGTGCGGGCATTAATGAGTGATGATTCGGATAAATCAAAGCAACAACTTATCGATGAACTAAATGAACTGCGCCAACGTGTCACTCACCTAGAAGCTATTGAAGATACCCTCCATCAAAATCAAGAACGCCATCTTCAGATGTTTGAGCGGAATAAATCGGTCAAATTAATCATTGATCCTGAAACAGGGGATATTGTTGAGAGTAACCCCGCGGCTTCGGAATTTTATGGTTATTCCAAAAATGAATTGACTTCTATGAAAATCTCTGAGATTAATCAACTCTCAGAGAACGAAGTTAAAGAAGAAATGGCGCGGGCCAAGTGTGAAGATCGCAATTATTTCATGTTTCAGCATCAACTTGCATCCGGTGAAATTCGCGATGTAGAGGTCTTTTCTAGTCCAATTGCAGAAGACGATAAAATTTTCTTATATTCAATTATTCATGATATTACGCCACGGGTTCAATCTCAAAAAATATTGGATGAAACTAATGCGCGACTAGTGGCGATCCTTAGAGCTATACCTGATTTTATGTTTGTTATCGATATTGCAGGACGTTTTTATCAATATTGGGTCAGCGATGATGAATTGCTCTATGTATCTCCCGACATATTTTTAGGAAAGACAATCTCTGAAATATTTCCCGCTGATGTCACTGACATCATGATGCAAGCCATTGAGCAAGCAAATCATACTGAGACAAGTGTTAGTCAGCCCTATCGATTGCAATATGGGGATGAATATCGTTGGTATGAACTGTCAGTCTCCAAACAGAAAACATTGAATGAGACGGAAAACTTTTTTATTGCGCTCGTGCGAGATATCTCCCAACGTTATCGTGATGAAGAACATTTACGCCAACTCTATCAAGCGATTGAACAAAGCCCCAATTCCATAGTCATCACTGACATCAATGGCATTATTGAATATGTTAATCCGAATTTTACACATTTATCTGGCTATACATCCGAAGAAGTGATCGGGCAAAATCCACGTATTCTGCAATCTGGTTATCATTCCACTGAATTCTATAAAGATCTTTGGGAAACCATTTTAAGTGGCAAAGAATGGCGTGGAGAATTTTGTAATAAAAAGAAAAATGGGGACATCTATTGGGAATATGGCTCGATTTCAAGTGTAAGAAATAACGATGGCATAATAATCAAATTTATTGCCATTAAAGAAGATATTACGCAAACAAAGTTGCTGGCCGAAGAAAAAGTTCGCCAAGAACGTTTAGCCGCTATTGGCCAACTCGCCGCAGGTATTGCGCATGATTTTAACAATGTTATGGCCATCATTTCACTTAATATCGATTTATTAAAACTTTCAAGAAATGTTGCAGGCACGGATGGACGCAGATTGGAAATCATCCAGAAGCAAGCTCTCCATGCATCTGAACTTATTCAGCAAATACTTGATTTCAGCCGAAGTTCAATTCGTAACCCCCAACCGCTAAATCTCCTGACCGTGCTTAAAGAGATTATCAAGTTTATGGAATATACAATTCCGGAACGCATTAAGCTGAAATTTAGTTACACTGACGATGATTTCACAAGCATTATTGATCCTGCTCAACTTCAACAAGTTATGACAAACTTAGCCGTCAATGCACAGGATGCAATTCGCAATAATGGTGATTTGCACCTACATCTGACGCGGGCAAGTTTCAATGCGGATAACCCCATGCCCGTGGTCGGAATGGAACCGGGTGAATGGATTGTTTTAAGTACAACGGATACAGGAAGCGGGATTGCGCCAGAGGATCTTGCCCATATTTTCGAGCCGTTTTATACAACAAAACCAGTTGGTAAAGGCACCGGATTAGGTTTGTCACAAGTCTATGGCATTGTCAAACAACATAATGGCTATATCACCGTCGAAAGTGAACCAGATGTTGAAACCACATTTACAATCTATCTACCTGCCTTAGAAAGCAAGAAAATTGTTGAATTCAATGTAGAAGACCAAGTATTACACTACGGCCACGGTGAAACATTGCTTCTTGTCGAAGATAATGAAGACTTGTTAGAAACACTGCAGGACATTCTGGAAATGCTGAACTACAAGATTATTTCGGCAGGTAATGGTATAGAGGCCTTAAATATTTATCAGCAAAACACAACACAAATTAATTTAATTTTGACTGATGTCGTCATGCCCCAAATGGATGGCATCACATTTATC
Organism: Anaerolineae bacterium; assembly: GCA_050303635.1. Classification (GTDB taxonomy): domain Bacteria; phylum Chloroflexota; class Anaerolineae; order Aggregatilineales; family J027; genus JAKEEQ01. Next base: position 3,612 of record JBNLCD010000140.1, on the reverse strand, counting down.
CAGAACTTACTGGAAGACGTAGAACCGTTCCCGCCGATTGTTCTGATGAGTGGTTTTCCTCGTGATCGTGATATCCCCGATGAAGTTAAGCAAAGTGTTGCTGGCCAGCTAGCCAAGCCGATTGACAATTATCAATTGGCCCAGTTGCTCTGGAATATTTTGCGCTAGATATGGGCTAACTAAGCCGATTAGTGCCTTAAATTTTCCATCTACGCGATTCCAAATATAAATAAAGTCTTAATGTCAGCGAATTTACTTGCCATTTTTTATAATACCTATATAAAATTCCTAAATCAGAGTGGTAGAGGAGTTAGGTTTTTAATGGAAATAGTGTGGTTAGGAGTACTTACGTATGACTGAAGTATTGATTGCAGAAGATAATCTAACTTTGCAACGCGTCTTTGTCAAAGCATTTGAACATGCAAATTATGATGTAGATGTCGCCAATACTGGCTACGAAGTCAAAGATAAGTTAGCAGAAAATGCACCTGCTATGATCATCCTCGATATTGGATTACCCAACTTGTCGGGTTTAGATATTATTGAGTACATTCGCGAACAATGTCACCTGAAACATATCAAAATTATCGTAGTAAGTGGCAATCATCAAGCCGCCGGAAGTGCCATTGCAGAACTGGCTGATTTAGTTTTAATTAAGCCAGTTAGCGTACGCGAACTTGTTCAATTAGCGGAACGACTTCTAAGCGCAAAACGTTCTTAATTTTTTATCATCCATTGACCGCACTCCTCAAGACTGCTATTTTGGCCGTCACATCTATTTAGCGTTCTTGAGGATTAAACACGCCATGCGGATTGCCATTTTAGCCGATATACACGGTAACTTCCCTGCCCTCCAAGCCGTTCTGGAAGATATCAGTTGGCAAGATGTTGATGAAATTATACTCGCCGGAGATATGATTAATGTTGCCCCATTTCCGCGTGAAGTATTAGATATGGCGTATGAACATAATTGGCGCATGATTCAGGGTAATCATGAAGGCTATATGCTCGACTGTGCTGATCCCACCAGTGAAAATTATCCGCCCCCGGATTTATGGCGCAGTATGTATTGGACCTATAATCAACTGACGCCCGAAGATATCGAAAATTTCCGAGCATTACCTGAAGAAATTATCATTGATAATCTGGCTATTATGCATGGTATTCCCGGCAAACTGAATATGAGTGCGGTGCCAGCTACCCCGCTGGACATCCTAGACAAGTGGTATGGTCAAGTTGAACAGGACTTTATTGTTACGGCGCATACCCATATCCCATTTATGGTGCAATGGAACCATAAAACACTTGTTAATCCGGGATCAGTGGGTGTTTCCTTCGACGGTATTACCTCCGCCAGTTATATGATTGCGACTCAGAGTGGGAAGGATTGGCGTTTTGAACATCGGCGCGTGGCCTATGATGTGCGTTTAGTCGAAGAAGCCGCTGAAACACGGGGTTATCTGGCCACCGATGTTTTTGCCAAGATATCTATCCGCCAAATCAATGAAGCTCGGCCTATGATGCATTCTTTAATACGCCAAATTGATCACCTCCAGAAAGAACAAGGGATTTCGCTTGGTGAAGCCATTGATTCCGCCGATATTACCCAGGTTCAACCGTCCTATGACTATATTTTTCCCCATCGCGCTATTGATTTTGAGGGCATTAAAAAACTAACGAAGTAGCTTTCGATTCGCACGACTTCTCATCTAAATAATTTCTAAACAACTCTTTGGCACACTTTAGCGAACCAAGGTGAGGTTTAGTAGAATGGGGAGTCCTCTGTCATGTTAGCCAATCGATATGAATTACAGAATAGAATTGGAACCGGCGGCATGGGTGAGGTATTCCTCGCGCATGATCGTTTGACTGATTCACAAATTGCCCTCAAACGTGTTTTACTCAATCCCGGCTTCTTAGCTTTCAAATCTAAATCTGATAGCAATTATCGGTTGGCACTAGCCCGCGAATTCAAAACATTATCTTCATTGCGCCACCCGCATATTGTCAGCGTTTTGGATTATGGATTCGATGAAGATCAGGTTCCATATTTTACGATGGAATACTTGTCATCTGCGCAAAACCTTTTGGCAGGCGGAAATAGTTTTAACATCAAACAGAAATTTCAGATGCTGATCGAAATCCTGCAAGGCGTGGCCTATCTACATCGGCGTGGTCTGCTACATCGTGATTTAAAGCCAAATAATATTATGGTAGTCAACAACCAAATCAAGATTATTGATTTTGGTTTGGCTGTCGAAATTGAAAAAGCGCAAAAAGTGGCAGGTACGCTAATTTATATGGCCCCTGAGCTCTTTGAAGGTAGCCTGCCAAGCCAAGCATCAGATCTTTATACAGTTGGTCTATTAGCATATCAACTTTTTACGGGACGCTATCCGTTTGATATTTCCGAAACGGTTATCAATCTTATCAATAATATCGTCACCGAACCGATTGATTGCAGTGTTTTGCCTGCTGAGATTGCCCCCATTGTGAGCCGTTTACTCAAAAAATCACCACAGCATCGTTATCAAAATGCATGGGATGTCATTACCGATTTAGAGCAAAGTCTTACGGAGCCATTTGTGTTAGAAACACCTACTATCCGCGAAAGCTATCTGCAGGCATCGCGGTTTGTAGGTCGTGACTCTGAACTTGCGCAATTGAGCGCATCATTGCAGAAACTTGAACAAAATGAAGGCTCCCTGTGGCTGATTGGTGGTGAAAGTGGCGTGGGCAAATCGCGCCTCGTGGAAGAACTCCGGACATCGGCATTATTGAGTGGGGTGCGTGTGGTAACGGGCCAAGGTGTTGAAGGCGGGGGTTTGCCCTATCAATTATGGCGAGATATTTTGCCGCTTCTGCTTCTTTCAGCAGATCTCACGCCATTGGAGGAAAGTGTCCTAAAGGAAATTTTACCCAAAATTGAGCAATGGGTAGGGCATGCCGTAGCAGATGTTGAACCGTTAAATAGCATTACCCACCAACAACGTTTGGAATTAACCATTGCCGAGGTTATAAAACGCAAAAAGCAACTGTGGTTGATTGTCCTTGAAGATTTACAGTGGACAGCCGAAAGTCGCAATCCGTTAAATTATGTGTTCCAACAGCTTGCCCACTTACCAATTATGATTGTCGGAACTTACCGGAATGATGAAGCGCCGCATTTAGTCGATGAAATTCCACATACACATCAGCTTAAACTGAGTCGTCTAACCAATAACCATATCGCCAAATTAACAACAGCCATGATTGGCGGTATTGAGCCGAACAATGCGCTTGTTGAATTTATTCAACATCAATCGGAAGGCAATGTCTTCTTTGCGGTGGAAGTTGTGCGCGCACTCGCTGAAGAAGTGGGCTATTTAGCCAATATTGGCAAATCTACCCTGCCCGAAAGTATTTTGGCAGGTGGGATGCAATCTATCGTGCGCCGACGGTTAGCGCAGGTTCCCCAATGGGGACAGCCATTACTTGAATTTGCGGCAGTGAGTGGACGCCAACTTGATTTGACAATTTTGCGCCAAATTGCACCGGAATGCCTCGAAAATCACACGCTAGATGAATGGCTACATATTTGTAGTGAAGCTGTTGTACTCGAAATCAATGAAG
>JBNLCD010000139.1:0-11136 GCA_050303635.1 Anaerolineae bacterium | reverse complement strand
AGCGCTCCCATTTTGGTCAGTGAGAGAAAGGATCTTGTATCGCACAGCCGCTTAAAAGATTTAATACAGTATCACACAGTATTTCAAAGTATTTTAACTGGAGGATTTTTTTCATGTCTAAGAAGTTCATCTATCTCATTATCGTCATGGCTATGGCTTTGATGCCAATCATGGCAACCAGCAATTCAGCCCCCGTTGCTGAAGCACAAGATAAAGTTACCGTCAACTGGTTCGTTGGTTTAGGTACTGGCGGTAATCCGGAACAAATTGAAATTGAAGACGCTGTTGTAGCCGCTTTCAATGAATCCCAAGATGATATTGAATTAGTCGTTACTTATGTTGATAACGATGTTGCTCCCGATACCTTGAGCACCTTGATTGCTTCTGGTGACGCTCCGGATCTCGTAGGTCCTGTTGGCAACACTGGTTCCAACCGTTTTGCTGGTAACTGGCTTGATCTTGAACCATTAGTAGAATCAACTGGCTATGATTTAAGCCAATTCCCAGAAGCCGCTGTTGATTTCTATCGTACCAGCGAAGGCTTGATTGGTTTGCCGTTTGCAACCTTCCCATCCTTCCTTTGGTACCGCCCAGCCTTGTTTGAAGAAGCTGGTTTGGAATTACCCCCAAGCGCTTATGGCGAACCCTACATGCTCTTTGGCGAAGAAGTACCCTGGAACTGGGATACCATTCGTGAAATTGGTATGTACTTGACCCTCGATGCAAATGGTTTGGACGCCACAGAAGAAGGTTTCGATGGCGATAATGTCGTACAATGGGGTTTCACCATTCAATGGAGCGATCCGCGTGGTGTACCGACTCACTTCGGTTCCGGCCATGTTTATAACGAAGAAACTGGCGAAGCCTACATGCCCGATCACTGGCGCGAAGGTTGGAAGTGGATCTATGACGCAATCTGGACCGACCGCTTCATGCCCAATGACGCTGAAGTTGGTAGTGACTTATTGAATGCCGGTAATCCTTTCCCATCAGGTAATGTAGCTATGGCTACCACCCACCTTTGGTTCACCTGCTGTATTGATGATACCGAATGGCAAGCCGCTCCGATGCCCGCTAACGCAGAAGGCGAAGTAACTGCTAAGTTGCATGCTGATACCTTCCGTATCTTCAATAGCACCGAACACCCAGAAGAAACCTTCGAAGTCTTACTTTACCTCACGGGCGATGCTTCCTTAGAACTGTTGACCGCTTATGGTGGTATGCCCGCACGTATCGAAGACCAAAACAAGCGCTTCGATGATTTGAACGCTAAGTACACCCAAGGTGTTAACTGGGACGTTGTTATCGAAAGCTTGAACTACCCAGATAACCCCAGCCACGAAGCTTGGATGCCCAACTTCAACAAGGCTGAAGATTTGTTGCAAAACTTTGTGACACTCTACGGTGGTACGCCGGGTCTCGACATGGACGCGGAACTTGACCAATTAGTTGCAGACCTCCAAGCAGTCTTCGACGAAGTCGAAGAATAAAGCAACGGAGTCGTGAGCAGTTATTCCTGTGTGAGTAACTGCTCACACCTATCCGAATTTTCGATGAACGATAAGTAACACGGCCACAGATGGGTTTTCAGTGTAGTGGTAGGAGTAAGTATACATGCCAAGAAAACATATTCTTAAGATTTTATTGTTTTTGCTAGTCTCATTATTGCTTGTCCCAACAAATAAAGCTTCTGCCGCAGATGGTGGCCCGCTTGGTGATGCTTCATCTATGGTGGCCTTGGTGGCTGTATTCTCAGTCTTGGCTTGGACGATACTTATCATCTTGGTTTACTATGATGCAACCAACCGTGATCTACGGGGCGCACTCTGGGCAGGTATTGTTTTTGTATTTGGGTTCCTTGGCGCAATTGTCTATTATTTTGTGCGTCCCAAGGAAACAAAAGGACATGTTTCTTTAGAGAGACAGCAACAAATGTGGGGGTGGGTATTCCTCGCGCCTTGGATTGTTGGTTTCTTTGCCTTTACGGCATTACCGATGATTGCGTCGCTGGCTTTCTCATTCACCGATTTTGACTTAAATGCACGTGACGAAATCAGTTTTGTAGGATTTGATAATTACGTCCATTTAACCGAAGATCCACGGGTTGAGGAATCATTGGCTGCTACAGCAAAATTTGCGACCATTGCTTTGCCACTGGCGGTTATTCTACCCATAGCATTAGCTAGTCTTTTAAATTCAAAAAATCTATTCGGTAAACCAATTTTCAGAACCTTGTTTTATACCCCGTATATGGTACCGGTTGTGTCTGCTACCTATATTTGGGCGGGTGTCATGAACACCGAAACGGGTTGGATCAATCGTTTTCTAGAAGAGATTATTGGTCTCCAATCGGGACCGGATTGGCTTTACAGTACAACTTGGATTTATCCGGCACTTAATATTATCGGCCTATGGGGTATCGGGAATGCGATGCTATTCACCTTAGCGTCATTGCAAGGTGTCCCAACACAATTGTATGAAGCGGCCCGTGTTGATGGGGCAGGCCCATGGCGCTTATTCCGCCACATTACACTTCCCATGATTTCACCCATCATATTCTACAATCTTATTCTTTCCGTTATTGGTTTGTTCCGCTATTTCGAGACTCCATTTATTCTCAAACAAGGTTCAGGTGATCCTGGTGGTGCCACGATGTTCTTCAATATCCACCTCTATAAAACAGCCTTTACCTTTAAAGATATGGGTTATGGGGCGACTTTGGCGTGGTTACTGTTTGCAATGGCAATGGGCGCTACGGTACTTATCTTCGCTTCATCCCGCTATTGGGTTTATTACGCGGCAGGAGATGATAACTAAGTCATGGCTACCATTCAACAAGCACAATCACCCGCCCGTAAGTTAGGCGGTTCACCATATTACAACAAGGAATTACGGAAGCTCGCGATTAGCGGTTCAGTCACCATGTTTACCGTCATCATAGCTATGGCCTTTTTGATGCCATTTGCTTACGGTGCCTTGACCGCTTTCAAAGATCAAGAGCAAATTACCCGGAGTGCTAAGGGTTCAATTTTGCCGATGGATGTGGTCACTGTGAATTATCGACACAACTATGTTTTTGAAGGCGAACGGTATGACATCTATACGGTGCAAACCACTGAAGGCCGGACTCTTACGACTTATCAGTGGGCGTTAATCAATACCGATGAAGCTACCGGTCAAATGACTTTTATTGATCCCAAAGAAGCTGATCGAGCAGAACCAGATCCTGGTTTACCCTCCGGCGCTTTTGAGATTGATCTGACCAATCCCGTGAATACCACAGTCCGCTACATTGTGACGCCCGGTGAAGAAGTCGATACCTATTTGTTCCAAGATGGCGAGGAAGCTATTTCAGTCAGTATCCATCAACTAAAAGAAGATTTAGATATCTACTATGTGCCGATGGAAGATGGCGAAAAAGTTGAAATGGCGAAGTTAGCAACTGTTACGGAACGGACACGTGAAGGTAAAGTCACTTACACACTTTTCCTTAGTCCGGATGATCTTTATACAGATCCGTATCAATGGGATGGACGTATTCAAACACTCAAGAATAAGCTTGAATTTGCGCCCCGCACGGGTAATTTTGCCGAAGTTTGGGAACAAGCTGAATTTCCACGGCTTTTCCGTAATACTTTAGCCATCGCGGTTTTCGGGTTAATCGGAACCTTACTGTCATCAATTTGTGTGGCTTATGCTTTTGCCCGATTCCCGTTGCCCGGTAAAAACTATATTTTCCTGATTTTGATTGGAACAATTGTATTGCCCAGCCAAGTCCGCTTAGTGCCAACTTATGCCTTCTTCTCAACCATTAATTGGACTGGAACTTGGTTGCCACTGATTGTTCCCCACTTTTTTGCAAATGCTTACAACGTGTTCTTGTTGCGACAATACTTCCTGACATTACCCCGTGAAATGGATGAAGCCGCCATGATTGATGGCGCTGGTCCGCTCATGATTTTGGTACGAATCATCATTCCACAGTCTTGGCCAGTTATTGTTTCTGTTGCGTTGTTCCACTTCGTATTTGCCTGGAATGATTATTTCGAGCCCTTGATTTATCTACTGGGTAAACCAGAATGGGTCCCAATTTCAGTAGGTATTCAACAGTTCAACTTTATCTATGACCAAAAACCACATCTCATTCAAGCAACATCACTCCTCGCGCTAGTTGTGCCGATTATCGTATTTGTCTTGACTCAACGGTTCTTCTTACGCGGTATTGTTTTCACAGGTGTGGATAAGTAGACGAAAAGCTTACCTAGCGGTGTGCAGACAAGTTAGCCCTCCTTTTGTCTGCACACATCCATAGTACATGAATTTACCCTAACGATAACGGAAATTGCTGGGGTGGGGGGCTTTTGTGTCAGCTTTCAGAAAATTGTCTTGAATAGAGAGTTAATTATGAAATTTCCGAAAGATTTTTTATGGGGCTCCGCCACCTCAAGTTATCAGATTGAGGGCTCCGCGTTAATTGATGGGCGTGGCGAATGTATCTGGCATCGTTTCTCCCATACACCCGGTAATGTATTTGAAGATCATAACGGGGATGTTGCTTGCGACCATTATCATCGGTATCAAGAAGATGTCGACCTGATGAAAGACTTGGGATTACATGGTTACCGTTTTTCAACGGCGTGGGCCCGTGTTATTCCGCAGGGGACAGGCGCAGTCAATGAACACGGTCTCGATTTTTATGATCGTTTAGTTGATTCGTTGTTAGCGGCTAATATCCAACCCTTTGTGACGCTCTATCATTGGGATCTGCCCCAAGCTTTGCAAGATCAAGACGGCTGGGCGAACCCGTCTAGTCCAGATTGGTTTGCTGAATATGCCGATGTCATGACACGTCGCTTGGGTGATCGGGTTAAGTCATGGACAACATTCAACGAGCCGTGGGTGGTGGCATTTGTGGGTAACTTAGAAGGACGCCATGCACCCGGTAACACCGATATGAGCCTCGCTCTGCAAGTTGCCCATCAAGTATTACTTGCGCATGGCAAAGCAGTCCCTGTTATCCGTCAAAATGTTCCTGATGCAGAAGTCGGGATTGTTCTCGATCAATATGATATTCAACCTGCTAATGATTCAGAGGCAGATAAGACAGCTATCCAATTGATGCATGAATATCGGAATCTTTGGTTTATGGACCCTGTGTTTAACGGTTACTATCCAGCCAATGCATTAAGTGCCCTGAGTGATTATATGGGTGATATTGATGCGGATGAGATAAAAGCCGCTCAAGTTGATATCGATTTCTTGGGAATTAACTACTACACACGAAATATCTTTACCGTCGACGAAAATAACCCGCCGCTCAATGTGCAAAAAGTTAATGTGCCAGATGTTGAGCATACGGAAATGAATTGGGAAGTTTATCCCGATGGTTTGTACAATTGCTTGGTCAAAATTCAAAAAGAATACAATCCCAAAGCACTGTACGTCACAGAAAACGGTGCGGCTTTTCCTGATCAGCCACCTATAGATGGGGTAGTTGATGACACACGTCGAGTTGCCTATTTACAAGGTCACTTCAACGCCGCTTCACGGGCTATCAATGATGGAGTTGCGCTAAAGGGGTATTTTGTATGGAGCTTCCTCGATAATTTTGAATGGGCTTTTGGCTACGAGAAACGTTTTGGCATTGTTTATGTCGATTTTGAGACGCTGGAACGTACACCTAAACAGAGCGCGTTATATCTTAAAGATGTGATTGCAGGTACTGCACAACCCGTGCAATAAATCACTCTGTTTCTAAAATTGCATATCTTCCTAAATATATGGGGTTATTGGGGGACTTATGAAAATAAGTCCCCCAATTTTTTGTTTTTATTAACAAGATGTAGTGTTGCTATAAGTGGAGATTAAATATATTTGATTTCGGGATTATCGTTGTTTTCTTGATTATGTTCCATAGCGGCTAACTCGGCAGGATGAGTGACAGCTTTGTCTTCAAACTGACGCACAATGACTAATATAAATCCCAATAACAGAGTAGAGCCCGTCGCTAGAATATAGTAGCCGTAACCGACTACAATACCCACTAAAGCAACCATCCAAATCGAGGCCGCTGTTGTTACATCATGCACCAACTTTTTGCGTTGCATGATGACACCCGCTCCCAAGAAGCCTATCCCCGTCAAAACATTCGCCACAATACGCGCTGTAGAATCGGAATGAGGACCATATTGAAGACGCGCGAGGATTGTGATCATCGCGGCAGACACAGACACAATCATATGCGTCCGTAATCCAGCCGGACGTAAACGTCGTTCGCGATCCAAGCCGGGCAATGCCGCCAGTAGAGCGGCTAGAATGATGGGGAAGAGCGCTTCAACTTCTTTATTTTGCCAAATATTACTATTCAGGACATCGTCAATCAAGTTTCGAGCTATCCTCCAATCAGGACAGTTGGATTACCCATTGCAATGGCCGAGGATACCGGGACACCCGATTGCGGATTAGAACCGGAAACCATCGTTGTCGCACGGGCCGCCGGACGACCACCAATAAGGACTGTACTTGAACATCCCCCTGAAATCGCACCTGCGACAGCCGGACCGGTCACAATATCACCCATTACGGAGGCAGGCATTCCCCCAATCAAGACATTACCCACACCCGGCCCAGTGACAACATCACCTGTTGCAGTTGTACTACCTACATAAGCGGCAGGAAATGACATAAACTGAACTCCCTTCCAAACAAAAACTTGATTTCCTAACTTAATTATACACGATTAGAAATTTTCACGCGGCAAAGCAAGATGCAATGCTTCCGCCACGGAACGCACACCAATAACTTCTAGGCTTTCTGGCGGTTCATCCACGTCACGATAGCCCTTCGGCACAATCACCCGCCGAAAACCAAGTTTCGCGGCTTCACGTAAACGCGTACCTAATTGACTGACGGCGCGAAGCTCCCCACTTAATCCAATTTCACCAACGAGTGCTAAATCAGCCGGCACCGCAATATCACGCATGCTCGAAGCAATCGCCGTCGCGACACTAAGATCAGAGGCCGGTTCATTAATGCTCAAGCCAGCCACAACATTGACAAAAACATCTTGCTCCCACAGTTTGTAGCCAACGCGCTTACTTAAAACAGCAATTAGAAGTTGCAACCGATTGTAATCAACCCCGTTGGCGTTGCGACGTGGATTAGGATAAGCGGTTTGACTGGTTAGCGCTTGAACCTCAACCAATATAGGGCGTGTACCTTCAATGGTAACGGCAATGCTACTGCCGGGCGCATTCACTACTCTTTCCGCTAAAAAGACTTCAGATGGATTTAAAACAGGCACCATCCCTTGATTCCGCATTTCAAAGACACCGGCCTCATTGGTAGCACCAAACCGATTTTTGACGCTCCGTAATAGGCGATAAACTTGGAAATTATCCCCTTCCAGATAGAGCACAACATCCACGATATGCTCAAGCACACGTGGCCCAGCAATTGTACCTTCCTTGGTAACGTGTCCCACCAGCACGACGGCCATGCCTGTTGTTTTAGCTAAAATCTGGAGGCGGGAAGCACATTCACGTACTTGGGTGACACTTCCTGCGGAGGCTTGCTTGTCGGATGTATAAGTGGTTTGAATGGAGTCAACAATTAACAGCGCCGGGTCAATATTATTCACATGATCAAAAATATTATCGAGTTCAGTCTCCGTCACAATGAAAAGATCTTCTTCATCAATACCCAGCCGTGATCCGCGCATTTTGATCTGTTGGGCACTTTCTTCGCCTGAAACGTAGAGAACGCGACCTAAATCTTCGGCAAATTCAGCCGCAACTTGCAACAATAAGGTACTCTTGCCGATACCCGGATCGCCACCCACCAGAATAATACTACCCGGTACCATCCCGCCGCCTAAAACGCGGGAAAATTCTTCGTTGCGAATATACCAACGTTGCCCCTCGTCATCGTTAATTTCAGTAAAACGGCGAGGTTGAGACGCGGGTAAAGAGATGGCACCATGTTTGGATACTTTATTTTGTGACTCGCGTTGTTCGGTGACTTCAACCATTGTGTTAAACTCACCACATTGCGGACATTTACCCAAATAGCGTGGAGTCTGGCGGCCACATTCGGCACATTCATAATACGTTCGTGGTTTTTTAGCCATGATATACTTTTCTTTGATGATTTTGGATGCTTTAGGAGTATTGTAGATGGCACTCAGTTCAATTCAACACCGAATTGCCGAATTCGTGCAAGTCAATGGTTTAGAAACCTCACCCGCCGCGCGTACCCTCGATTTAGTTTCAGAAGTCGGGGAAGTCGCTAAAGAAATTCTCAAGGCAACCAATTACGGCCAAACTGATTTTGAGTTAGCTGAATCCCTGCAAGATAATTGGGAAGAAGAAATTGCCGATGTCTTATTTGCCTTGATTTGCTTAGCGAATAGCACCCATGTAGATTTGGATTTGGCGCTAGAGGCGGTTTTGAATAAATATGCGGCGCGACTGGCCAATAAAGGAGATGCTGGCTCAGGGCGTTAATTTCCTATTGAAATTAGCGGCGAGTCTCCTAAAAGACTCGCCACTGTTTTTGATTGATTAGTTAGTTGGTGTCGGGCTTGAGAAAGGCGCTTGAGTTGGCGGCAAGCGGAATTCAATGGTTGGGGTAGGGATTAAGCGCGGAACTTCGGCACCTGCGCCTAACCAAACGCGCCAAGCCTGCTCAATTTCCAAAATTGTCATGCCTGTGACAGATTCTAAGGCTTCATCCCGACTAGATCCATTGCGAATCATGTCCATGACTTCACGATGGCCGTCTAGCCCATAATTATCAGTCAACCACACGAAGAAAGTGTAGCCAACGTCATACCCATAGCGGACACGCCCATCGGGTCCAGAGCCACCTGGATTGGGACCGGAACCTTCCATCAATGCTTCGAGTTGGCCACTCTTGGCCAAACCGCGAACCCGTTGTTCATAATCGTATTGTTGATGTAATTCAAAATAAGTGGCTTGCCCTTCGGTCCACCAACCGGTTGCTCCGGCTAGTCCTGCGCGCCGTGTAAATTCGGATTGATAGAGATGGGCAATTTCATGCAAAACGGTGCCCCACGCTAAATCATTTACATCACTCAACCAGAATAGTTGCACCGTAGCACCCCAACTGCCAGAGGTTTGACCAACGGTAATAACATCTGAACGTTGCACAAAACCTTGCCGCCATTCATTAAATGTGTCTTGATCTTTGAATAGCACGACCCGTGGTTTATAGGACAATAAATCTCCCCAAGCAGTGCGATAGGTTTCGCGTTGAGCCTCCATCGCGGCTAATGATTCATCAGCGAGGGCACGATCTAAACCTTCTTGTAAGAAGATAATGATGTCCTGATCTTCAATCCGTGTCCATTCACGTGTATTGTCCGCATATTCATCACCCATAAACCATTCAGTTTGATAGGTATTGCCATTTTCATCGGTAAAACGCCAATGGTAATTAATGGCTAACCACGGCGGAAGTGATTGGTCAATTTCATAATCGGCGACCCAGCGACCTGTATCTTCATTTAAGACAGCCGCTAGACGGCGTTGTTCGCCCGGCACGTGTGACCAATAGACGGTTGCATTCGTAATATCTGCTTCGCTACTAGACACATCTACCGTGAATTTGAAGCCTTCTGGATAGTTACTGACAAAATCATGCACATCAAGCACCCATGTGGCTGTACCTTTAATTTCCTCGGGGGCTAGATAGAAATTCTGGAAGACTTCACGGGACGTTGGTGCATCATTTGCTGTCGGCGTGGAATCACCTTGTGCAGTAACTAGAGTTGGGGAGGAATTCAATAATAGAACCATTCCCATGGCAATTACCAGAATGATAAAACTGGTTGATATAAGAACACGTTTAAGCATGAGTTTTTCTCTCTGTTGAGGTGCTTCTTCTCGTTAAAAAAGCCCTTTGCTGACTTGTAAAATAAGTTTACCAAGCTCGCAAAGGGCATTAATGACTATTTACTGACGGTATTGTGACGTTCCCACTACTCGATTAAGACGGTGTCGGCGATTGATACGGTGCTTGTGTGGGGAACGATGGGAATGTTGGTGATGGAATAAGCGTTGGTGCTTCAGCGGGCGCACCAATCCAAATGCGGAATGCGCGTTCCAATTCAGTCACGGGAACACCTGTCACAGCTTCAAGTGCTTGATTACGCGTCATACCGCTCTTGCCGGCCGCCACAAGTTCTTGATGGGCTTCTAAACCATATTGTTCAACAAACCATTTGAAGAACACATAACCGGCATCATAACCATAGCGCCCAATACCATCTGGGCCAGTCCCGCTAGGATTGGGACCCGTTCCATCCAACATAGCCGGGAATTCACCAGTTGCGGCGATATTGCGGATACGTTGTTCATAATCATATTGTTGCGAAAGTTCAAAGAAAGTAGCATTACCCTCAGTCCACCATGAACCACCGGAGAAGAAAGCACCCGCAAATTCATCTTGGTAAAGGTGGCCCACTTCATGCGGAACTGTACCCCAAGCTAAGTCAGTGGCATTGCCACGACTGACGACCTGCACAATCGCGCCAAAACGGTCAATGGTTAGCCCAATAACGCGGGGATTGGTTTGACCAATTTGCCATTCATTCCATGAGTCACGATTGGAGAATAAGATAGCCCGTGGCTTATAGGGCAACAAATCGCCCCAAGCGGTGCGGAATGTTTCACGTTGGGCTTCCATTGCCATTGCTGTTTGTTCACCAATATCATCTGGCAAACCTTCTTCAGCAAAGACAATCACGTCATCTGATTCAGTCCGGGTCCAAACGGTTGTTTCATCCGTATATTCATCGCCTAAGAACCAAGTGGTTGTGTAAATATTGCCTGCTTCATCTTCAAATGACCAGCGATAGTTAACGGCTACCCACGGTGCTGTAGCTTCGCTCGGTTCCCATTCAACAGTAACGGTGCCTGTTTCGGGATCATAGTTTCCGGCTTGGCGGCGTTGACGTCCAGGTGTATGTGACCACGTGACGCTTGCATTAACAATTTCACCACCGGAGCTACTGATTTCTGTTGAAAAATAAAAGCCATTGGGATAACGACTTTCAAAGTGGCTATTTGCAAGATCCCATTCAGCATCACCTTCAAATACGGCATCGACTGTATA
>JBNLCD010000138.1:8834-11139 GCA_050303635.1 Anaerolineae bacterium | reverse complement strand
TATTTCGACCAAATAGCCGATCCCGTGAAATTAGGTTATCGCGCCGAACTGCAAGCGCATGTGGCCATCGACCGAGGGCATTTTGCCGAAAGTAAAAAGTTTGCCGAAATTGCCCTGCAACATTATCGGGAATCAAAGCATGAAAGCAGAATTTATGGTTGTCTTGGGACACTGGGCCATGCCGTCGAACTCTTGGGTGAATTAGAAGAGGCTGAAGCGCTGTATGAAGAGAGTCTGGCATTAGCACGCGCCAACAAAAATCTCGGTGTGATTGGGGCCCGTCTCATTGATCTTGGCAATATTGCAAAAGCAAGAAAGCAATTTCAAAAATCGCTGGATTATTTTGCTGAAGTGATAGATAACGCTCGTCAAATCGGTGATTTATGGAGTGAAGCGGCGGCTGAACATAATTCTGGTAATGTTGCCATAGAAATGAATGATTATGACAAGGCTGAATTATGGCTCGAACAAAGTACCGATAAATTTCAGCAAATGGGGGATATGCGTGTCGTGAGCTTTGGTCAATCTGCGCTGGCAAGCTTATATATTGATCAGAAAAAATGGGATATTGTGTGGCCTAAAATTTCTGAAGCGGCGCAATGCAGCCTCGATCTTGAAATTTATCCTATTATGCTCCAAGTCTTATTGCATATATCGTATATTTATGTCGCTAACGACGATTTAGCAACCGCCGCCCATCTGCGTAAACTTGTGAGCGAACACGTCGCCGCCGAACCGTCCATGCAAGATGAAGCCAACGAATTGTTGGATAAATTACCGGCTGAAGTGGTAGCAGATGTTGAAGTTGATGTCGAAAAAATTGTGGTTCAAGATCTACTCAAAGAAAAACTAGCTGAAGTGAAAGTGATTTTAGAAAATCTAGCGACTCAAGCGGCTGAAGAATAGAATTATTCCCAACCACGCCCATATTTTTGCAATTCGAGATAGATTGGCTTCAAATCAAAATTTGGGGTCACATAGGTGAAATAGTCGGGATAACTATTAGTCGGGGCCGGATAGCGAAACGCCCATAAGCACAAGTTGTTGAGCCACGGATAAGCCTCGCGCGTATATTCATACATTTCGATGGTGTAATTAATTCGTTGCAAAGGCCGCACCGCATAGGCCCAACGTGGATGATCGTTCCAGCCTGTCTCTGTCAAATAAACAGATTTATCACCATCGCCATATTCCACCATAATTTCATGCAATAACTCAATGCGCCGAAAATTCAACACATCGGGAGCAGGTTCGGCTTGGGGTGGATAGGTAAATCCATAGGAATGGACTGCTACCGCATCAAAATAATCACCCGCGCCCGCCTCATACATCTGACGTAGATAATCCAAATCATCCCACCCGCCATGATCGCCGCCCGGTGGAGCCAGCGTAGGCGCAAGCGCACCATTTAAAATCACAATATCTGGATTGGCTTTATGCGCGGCAAGGTAAGCTTGCTTGAGGAGTTCAGTATAACCTTGCGGGTCAGCTAAGCGACCACCCCATTCAAAATTGAGGTTGGGCTCATTCCAGATAATGATAATTTGCACTTGGTCATGATAACGTGCCGTAAACTCACCCACAAATTTGGCGAAAGCGGGGTAGTTTTCTTCAGGTAAATAGTTGAGCGAGGTATTTTCATCATCGCCGGTTCGTGCCCATTTCGGCACAATGCCTAGTCGTGCGATTACAGTTAGTCCCTGATTTTCAGCATGTTTCAGAATGCGGTCAGGATGATACCAATTATAGACACCTTCTTCTTTTTCGATATATGCCCATGGGAAAAATTCGACAATGGTGGTTGCCCCCATTTCACGCACCAAACGTAGGGTCTTCTGAATCTTAAATTCTTCAACTTCATCAGTCAGACGTGTGTGAACACACAAACGGGAATCGGTGGTTTCAACCGTTTGGGGTAGATCAAGGCGTACGGTGGCATTATTGGCAGGTGGTCGTGGTTCAGGTTGCGGCAATGCTAGCACCCAGATGATACTCAAAAAGATGCTCCCCCGCATCAACCACGCTAAACTGCGCCAGATGCTTATTTTTGACTGCTCCCGCGTCCACTGCCCAATTCGGTCAGTTGACGGACGACACCGAGTAAGGTCAACGCTATCTTGAGGAAATCGGTAGCTTGCAGGCCGTTATCATTTTCTGATTCTTCAGCGGCACGATTATAGAAATACGCGGCTAAAAATCCCACAGCAAGCCCTATCACACTACCTGCCAGATAGACCTGTGATTTGTTTTCAGTTGTTTGGAGTTCTTTGTTATCGTTCATAGATGTCATTGTATAACGTATTGA
>JBNLCD010000138.1:0-8824 GCA_050303635.1 Anaerolineae bacterium | reverse complement strand
TGGCGTGAAACAAGAGAAATTCTTTAAGTGCTTGGCTCCGAATGTTCACTGGAGCTATCTGTAGCTGGTTTTTCCTCTTCAAACCAATGGGCTAGGTCATCTAAAAAGACAGCCCAGCGCACCAATGTTGCTTTGGTGATAATCACAGGTTCGGCGGCCATATCGGCACCCTGTGTTAGTAGATTTGAAATTTTCAATAATGTGCGGCGTACCCAGCGCAAAGCAGGTACTAAATAGTGTGGAATCTGGCCATTGCCCCAGACTATCACAAGAATTACAAAATCTACGACACCTATCAGGAGCGCGGTGGGTAAAAGGATAAAAATAATCAGCAGGACAGAGGCAGTTGTGCGAACTTGCGTCATCGTCAGGACATCTTGGGCGACCAAAATACCCGCACCGAGGACTAAGCCAGTTAGCAATAGACCTGTTAATAAAAGAGGAAGCAGGATGTATAAAAATACATCCCGCCGATGTTTAGCTATAATTGGGTCAAATTGACTCACAAAATTTCCCTACGCAATACCGGGTAAGAGTGTGTTTGCTTGTTGATTGAGTTCAGCCAATGATTGATAAGCTGTACTTCGGACACCTTCGTTTGCATCCATGAGCGCCACATACAAAGGTTTCATTCCATATTTATAATCAACTTGCGCTAATGTCCGCGCCGCTAATTCACGAATAATGGGTTGCTTGTCTTGCAAGAGTGCCCGTACCAATAAATCTTCAATCACGGTATCAATATCGATTTCAATATTGTGATGGTCAACCCATTGATTAAGCCATGTGAGTTCTTGCAAAACTGGCTTGGACTTGGGACCTTGGCGTGATGGGTCGTTCGCATAGGTGAAGACGGCTTCTGCGGCAGAACGAACATACCACTGCGCATCTTCCATCATGATATTATAGAGAGCCTTCATAGCCCACATGGATGAAATACGCGCTAGCCCATAAACGGAGGCGCGTCGGACCAACATATCATCGTGTTGAACAGCGTCCTTGAGAATATCGTGACCTTCACCCGGAATAGCGGCAAATGCTTCAGCAATCGCTTGACGCATGTTTTCATCACCTTCAAGCAAACCTTGAACCATTGTTTCGAGCGCGGCGTCAGAACGAATCGCGCCGAGGGCTTGGGCGGCGGCCAATTGCACTTCAGGATCATCATCGACAATCATAGAACGCAATTCACGGATAACTTCAGAGGAGCCAACTGCGCCTAAGCCGATACAAGCCAATTTACGAATGGTTGGGTTGGCATGACGCACTCCTTGCCGCAAAGCAAAGAGAACATTGGGATCACGCGAGGCCACTAAACCCGCAACAGCTCGTTCGCGAATCGCTGGATATTGGCTGTCGGCCATATAAGCGGCGGTCAAGCGTTTCAAGATTTCACCGCGCCATTGCGTCTTAAGACTAGATTCAGGCAACCAATAAACTACCGAGAAAAGATTATTCAATAAAAGATCGGCTTCACCCGACAATTTTTCGCGCACGGCAGGGGTCATATCAATCCCAGCCGAGGCAAAACTCAGGGCCCAGAACCACGCTGGATTATTGGCAACATCTGGCAACCGATGTTCCATATCGTGAATTAAATTTTCACCCGCTAAATAAGCCGTCAACATAGGATGGCGGAAATCATAGGTGCCATCCCCGCGACTCACTAACAAGCCACTATCCCGTAAATTGCGAATAAGGCCATCCGGGCTCGCTAGCGGATTGCCATCTGATTCAGCGCGGCTAGAAGCGAGTTCGGTTAATTGCCCTAAATGTAAAGATTCACCGCGATCCAACAAGACTTTGGCAATCTCACGTAAAATCGGTTGAGTTTGTTCCATTTCTGGCGAATTTGCCGTGACATATTGTTCATACCATGCCCGCCGTCCAGCCGTTGGATCACCTTCGAGCAACGTGTGCCAAATCTTCAGCGTAACATCTAAAATAGAGCGATTCCGGTTATTATCTAGCAATTGGTTAACCAATTTTTGCTCTTCACGACTTCCGGTTAATTCCTTGCCTTCACGCGCATACCATGTTTGCAACCAATTTTTGACCAATTCCGCCGTGCCATGTTCAGTAATCGGTGCCATAAAGGCCGGCGTAAAGCCTACCGTCAATAGCGTATCGTAGCCAGTTGATGGGCCTGAAATAACAACGCGGTTATGTCCATATTGCTCCATAAAATTCTTAAGCCACGGATAGATGCGATGCCGTTCAGCATCTGATAAATCATCATAACCATCCAGCAAAATTAAGCAGTTACCCATTTCTAGTTGTTGATAGAGCATAACGGGTGACATTTGGGCAGTTAGGGGTTCAACATATTCTTGCACAGCCCGAATAAGTGGTTCACTGGGATCAACTTGGATGCCATAGAGGCTCATATCTACATGAATACTGCCCAGATGAACTAATATGGGCAAATAACCGGTGGGATCTGTTGAGGTGAATTCAAGTTCTTCGATTTCATCTTCAGAAACATCTTTGCCATATTTTTTACGGAGTTCTTGCAGACGAATAGACCGCAATTGTTCCAGAATCAATTTCTGCATACGTTCATAGTCTTCTTCAAGCGCCTTGAGTTCTTTGGGCTCAAGGTCCGCTAGATTTTCAGGCAGAAATTCATCCACACGTGGGAAGTTCACCATACCGAGCGACATCATGGCTAGAGCAATCATCGCCGTTGTTTTACCCATGCCGGGATTACCTAAGATGGCAACATGTTGTTCACCATTGAGGAATTCAGCTAAACGCATGGATTCAAGATTATAGGTCGTGTAGATTTCAGGCATATCATGGATGCGCGGAATAACGCGGGATGTGCTCAAAACACGGGCAGAACGTTCACTGAGATCATAATCACGTTCAGCAATATCAACCAGAACGTGCGGCTCAATAAGAATATCCGTCAAATTAACGAGCTTGCCAAGGACATGATATTGTTGCAAGTAGGCTGTGATATCATCCCGATACCGACCGACTGCATTCTGGCGCGCAAAAATTGCCCGTCCGGGTAGAGCCGAACGTGGACCACCGCGTCGTCCCCGCTTTGGTGCATCTTCGGCACCTTCGCCAGTTTCATCAACACCGTCTGCCAGTTCGCGACGTTGGGCACGTCGCGCTAAAACACGACCCGTTGCGGCTGTGCCAAGAACACCGCCACCCACGCCTGCCAAGAATGAAACAATATCAAATGGCATACTCTATCTCTCCCCTATTTAAACACTTACAAGAATGCGACCACAGTTTCCACAATAAATATATTCGTCATTTCGTTTGATGTCCTGGATAGCGCTGGTTGTCTGGCCCACATGGCAGAAACTACATATTTCTTCGTGTTCTATGACGGCTATCGGTTGACCTTTATGTTTCTTGCGCAATTGACGATAATATTTGTAGTCTTTTTCTGGGATTTCAGCAACTAAACTTTTGCGGGCTCGTAAATTTTTCTTAATATCTTTATTGAGTTGTTTTTGTTCCGCTACCAAATCAACATTACGTTGTTTTTGCTCTGCTTGAGTTTCCTCTAAATTCTGACGGGCATTACCAAGGGCAGTTTTTTGTTCTTCAGAATCTTTTAGCGCTAATACCAGATCTTCTTCTTTAATTCCCAACCGTCTTTGTAAGGATGCTAGTTCATCTTGGCGGTCAGCTAATTCCTTAGGATTTTTAAGCTTTCCGCTATATAATAACTCATCGACATCTGCAATTTTTTGCGTTAAGCTGGCAATCTCTAATTCCAAATCTTTTACTGTTGCTTGAACTTGGTTAAATAGTGTCTGTTGCTTATCTAAAGTCGCTTGGGATTGTTTAACCTGTTCATCATTGGACAGAATATGTTCAATATCATCTAAACGCGCCCGTGCCTGATCAACAGCAAGTTCATGCTGTTGTAAAGTGTAAAGAGTAGTTGGTTGAGTCATTAAATTCCAATCATCAATTGGTTCATATGTCATCAGTGCGCTATGATTATACTACACAGCAACATATGTACCAAAAATTTATTCGTATAGGTTTATTAGGGTAAAGAGTATTATGCAAATCTTCCCCAATGAAAATGTCTCAAAGCAAGAATGGCGTTGGGTCAGTTTCTGGAGCGGTATCTTAATTATTGTGACATTTATACCCTATATCTGGGCATCTTTAGGTGTTAAAGATGGTTGGACTTTTTTTGGTATTTTAGCTGTCCCTCAAGAAGGTGCGGCCTATTTAGCGAAGATCCGCGATGGTATGAATGGCGCTTGGTTAACGGAATTAAGTTATACGCCAGAACAGCATGATGCTAGCGGTATTTTTGTATTTTATACAATGTTGGGCCATATTGCGCGTATTTTTGGCTTTAGTGAAATCGTCATCTATCATTTGGCACGTATGACAACAAGTTTTCTAATGTTTTCAGCCTTGTATCAACTAGGCGCGAATACTTGGCAACGGATACGGCCCCGTCGACTATTCTTTTGGTTTGTTATTGTGGGATCGGGTTTTGGCTGGCTAGCAGTTAGCATTGATCAAAGTTTAATTACGCCAGATATTTATTCTCCGGAAGCATTCCCACTGTATGCATCCTTTAGCACGCCGCACTACCCATTAAGTATTGCAATGCTCGCGCTCATAACGACACGTTATCTTGAGGTATTTCGCCCCGGTTTTAAAGCCCTACCAACCACTGAAAATGGTGGATTAACGATTATTATCTATACATTTATTTTGGCTTTGCTGGAACCAACCGTTTTAGTGGCTATTGGGACGGCTATCTTCATTTTTATGCTTTGGGTGGGATGGCAAAAACGCACAATGCCATGGTTCGAATTGCGCTGGTATGCCATGCTATTTTTACCAGCTTTTCCAGTCTTATTTTATTATTCGATTATTCTCTCCAATGATCCCATTCTGAGTGAATATAATGCGCAACTCAGTAATATTACTCCCAATCCATTCTTGCTCCTGATCAGTTATGGCGGAGTATTATTAATTGCTTTACCCAGCATTTATCGAACAATACGCCATTTCAGAAGAGATCCTGACCATCTCATGGTCATCTGGCTAGTTGTGAATATTTTTTTGTTATACCTGCCAGTCAATGTGCAAGGACGTTTGCTTATTGGGTTGACAATTCCATTGGCTTATTTTGGTATTCGTGCTGTCGAAGATTTTTGGCTTGACCGCATTCCTGATCGGTATCATATTCTTTCAATTATTGTTCTATTTACGGTGATTTTGCCCAGTAATTTCTTGACAATTGTCTTA
This sequence comes from Anaerolineae bacterium, assembly GCA_050303635.1. GTDB lineage: Bacteria > Chloroflexota > Anaerolineae > Aggregatilineales > J027 > JAKEEQ01. The sequence continues at coordinate 3,574 of JBNLCD010000138.1, read as the reverse complement.
CCTGTCTATGGGGTTACAAATTCGACAGAGGCTGGCGCGAAAGTCGGTATTATTATTGAAAAACCGTATTCCGATCTTTATACTTGGCTTGCTGAAAACGGCAATGAAGATGAAGTCGTCTTAGCCGCACCTCAAACGAGTCTTTGGGTTCCAGTTGAAACAGATTTGCGTGTTGCTTTTGGTCACGATCTTGAAACCGTACCTAATGCAACGCGCAAGGGACAGGTCTTAGATTTTTATAAAGGACGCGATTGCACAAGTTTATTTGCTGATGATATCGGTTTTAAAATTGATTATGTGATCTGGGGTAGCCGTGAGCAGGCATTGTTAGATGAAGATTCTGATGATGCGCCAACTTGTATGACTCAAGTTATTGCAAATGCAACACTTGAAGTTGAATTTGCCCATGGTGATCTGATGCTCTACATTTTGCGTGAGCCACGTTAAGCGCACAACAATCTTAAAGGGATAATGATCCAATGCAACGGCGTGAAATCGCCTCATGGTTGCCGCTTGCCATCTTAGCACTCGGCTCAGTGATAATATTCTACCGGCTGATTTTTGGTGAAGTGCTTTTCTGGGGTTTACCATCTCTTCAATACTATCCATGGCGTCAATTTGCTTTTAATGAATTGCGACATGGTCGGCTTCCTTATTGGAACCCATATGTCGGCGGCGGGGCCCCGCTCATGGCCAATTACCAGAGCGCCATTTTTTACCCACCCAACTGGATTCATTTAGTTGTCCGTGAAGCAGAAGCCATGAGCATTCTGTTTTTTGCTCATATTTTATGGGCAGGCTGGGGAATGTGGCTATTTAGTAAGGAATTAGGATTATCCACCATTGCGCGCGGGGTGAGCGTCATCTGTTTTTCACTCGGCAGTTACACTTTAAGTCAATCGGGGGATTTTCCGCTAGTCAATACAGCGGCTTGGTTACCGTGGCTTTTTTGGGCATCCTTCGGCTTACTCACGACCCATCAAATGCGCTATGTTGGCGGCTTAGGCCTCATCGCCGGAATACAACTACTTGCCGGACATTTGCAAACAAGCTGGTATAGCTACATTTCGATAGCTCTATTCTCCTTGTGGTATGTTCTATCACCTTTGCAAAATATAAATTTGCGCGAACAGATTACTGGAATCAGCCAGATCATATTTGCGTTTCTGATTGGGGCCGGAATCGCCAGTTTCCAACTATTTCTAACATTAGAATATCTCTTTATGTCTCATCGAGCGGGTGGCGTTAGTTTTGACACATTAGCCGCCGAATCCTATGCTCCTTGGCAACTTCTCACTCTGTTTGCCCCAACTTTATTTGGATCACCCAGCGATGGAAGCTATTTGCTTGAACCAACTGCAAGCGGGAATTATATAGGGTATCTCTATATTGGTTTCTTGCCACTCTTATCCGTATTTTCGGCTATCCGTGGTTGGATGCGCCACCGTAGTTTTACGTCACGCCGCGATATTTTTAAGACAGTACCTTTCTGGTTAGGTCTATCTGTTCTGGGTATTGTTTTAGCGCTGGGACGTTATACACCATTTTATGAGTTCCTCTACAACTATGTGCCAACTTTTGATGGTTTTCGGGGTCCCATGCGCTGGCTTTTATTGCCAAGCTTTGGTTTAGCTGTTTTGGCGGGAATTGGCGTGCATTCATGGCAAATAACGCCCCAATTTCAAAACCGGGTACGGGTTGTCGGGACATCATTGCTAGCTGGTTTGATGTTTTTGGGGATTTTTATTTCAGTCACCCAACTCAATTTTAAAATCGAACGTGTCTTTTTGACCTCAATTGCCCTTATTTTCGTCAACACGATTGTGAGTATGGTTTTAGTTCTCACCAAACCTGATCCATTGAAGCCGGGAAATGGTCGCTGGCAAATTGCTCTCCTTCTTTTTATTGTGATTGATTTAGGCATAGCTGGCCAACGCCTTGTGCCAACCGTGCCGCATAATTTTTATGAACGTGATTTAAGCATTAGTCATACGCAAGGACGTTTGTATTGGGATGAAGACTATAGCCAATCCTTGCTTGAAAACCGCTATTTTAAGCGTACCAATTACAATTCGGCGCGTGAACGTTGGACCGATATTCGCACATCGTTGTTACCCAATTTGAATATGCTAAATCGCAATGCTAGTTTTAATAATTTTGATCAACTACAACCCGCCGTTCATCGTGAATATGTTGAGTTAATTGAGCGGTCGTTACATAATCAGACGTCTATCTTGCTAGGAGCCGCTATTGGGGAAGTCTATTCCCCAACTCGTCCACCCGGTTGGGAGGGTGAATTGCGTCAATACACGGCTCCGGCTGAACCTAAACAAGTGTGGTTAGTGAATGAAGCCATCTGGGTCGATAATAACGAAGAGGCCAAATCGTATTTGCAATCACTGGCTTGGTATCCCTACAATCAAGTTGTTTTGTTAAATGAGGAAGAGGTGACGCCGCCAGCTGGATTTGAACCCTATCCAAGGTATACCGAGGCTTCTGTTGAAATTATCTATCAACGGCCAAGTGAGCATCGTTATCGTGTCCAGAGTGACGGTTCAGGTTATTTAGTAATACCCACAACATGGTATCCCGGCTGGAAAGCTGAGATTGATGGCCGGAGCACCAAGTTGTATCGTGCCAATTTAGCCTTCCAAGCGATTGAGATTCCTGAAGGCGATGTTGAAGTTACCCTGAGTTATACACCGACGGGGATTGAAGTCAGCTATCTGGTGAGTATACTCATTGTGTTTGGCTCTGTGGGCTTGATTGCCTACGATTTATTCCGTTATGGCGGTTCACTTTAAGCGTACTGAAATTGGCAAAAATGACTTACTTAATCTAATCTTAAATAACCAGAAGTTGCATATCTCAATAAATTGCGTAAGATTTAGGCAGAAAAATATAGTTGTTTGTATATTAAAGGAATATGGATATTCCCTATATGAGTGAAGTTAAATTAAAAAATCATCATGAAGATCTTCAGCGTGGCGCACGGCAGAGACGTAGGCGCGAATCCTTTTTAGCCTACTTTCTGATCGCACCAGCCGCGATTGTCACGTTTATCTTTGGGCTTTATCCCGTAATTTTAGGGTTATGGCAAAGTCTAAAGACCGGGCGTGTTGTCGCCAATGATTACACCGGACTCGACAATTACACAAATGCCGCAGGTAGTCTTATTTATGTGGCTATTGTGTTGATTAGCTTTATTCTGTTCTTGTTTGCCAATCAGCGGTGGGAAATTATACGGTTAGAACAACGCGAAAAAAATCCTGACGAACCTGTCTGGCTACTCCTTATTCCCGGCTTTACCTTGGGTCTAGGTATCGTAAGTTTCGCCGCAATTGCTGTCATGGGTGGTTTAGGACGCGCTTGGTTTGAACTCGCTTCCATTAATTTCGGCTACTTATGGTTACCGATTGCCTTATTGGCATTAGCATTGATCGGCTATCAACTTTTACATCAGGTTATTAATCAGCGCTTTGTGTTTTACGCATTGCAAACTGGTTTAATGATGCCGTTTACGGTCATGGGTGTCTTGGCTATCAACTATGCCTATCATCAACTTGTTGAAGAT
>JBNLCD010000137.1:0-11171 GCA_050303635.1 Anaerolineae bacterium | reverse complement strand
TGGATGAAGATTTTTCAAGCTCCTTCTTTATGGAACTTATCGCAGGGGTTGCGCACGCTCTGTCTCGCCATCATTATGATTTATTGCTGTCTGCCAAAATGCCGGGCGAAGAAGAATTGAAAGATTACAAGCGGCTGGTAACCGGTAGCCGCGTCGATGGCATCATCGTTGCCCGCACTTTGGTCAACGACCCTCGTATAGAATATCTGGTGAGTCGTAATTTTCCTTTTGTCGTTTCCGGGCATGATGACAATGCCACCTACCCTTACATTGATGTTGACGGTTATGAGGCATTTTATAAGCTAACCCAACACTTTGTAGACTTAGGGCATACCCGCATTGCCATTATCAACGGCCCATTGCATTTTTCTTTCGCGAAAAAACGTTTTGATGGGTATCAGGGAGCACTTGCTGACAATGATCTACCCTTCTTAGAAGACTATGTGGTTGATTCTGATATGACCACCATCGGCGGATTAGAAAGTGCCATTCGTCTTTTGGAATGTGAATTGCCACCCACCGCCATTATCGCGTGTAATGATTTAATGGCTCTCGGTGTGATGCAAGCTCTCCGTCAAAATGATTTAACGCCGGGATTAGACGTTGCTGTTGGTGGATTTGATGATTTGCCAATGGTCCGCACCGAAGATCCCCCATTAACAACCATCCGCCAACCCATTCAAGATATCGGGCATCAATTGGTGGATATGCTAATTGCGATTATTCGTGGTGAAACGCTTGAGCAAGATCAAATATTGATAGAACCCCAACTCATTATTCGAGAATCAAGTGGGTTGCCACTGAATAAAAATTAAAAGTTGAGCTAAGGAGGGCACAAATCGTACGATTTAAAACCGCTTTACTCAATGAACATAAATCTTAACTTTATAGGAGCTTTTCAAGATGTTACGCAAAAACTCATTGATGAGAGTAATTGCCTTGACGATTGTCATGGTCGTTGTTCTCGGTGGTGTTGCCCAAGCGCAAGACCAGACTGTTTTGTTCCACTCAACTCAATTTGCCCCCGTTGAAGAAGGCGAAAAAGCCCAAGCCATTCTTGATGGTGCCGACTGGGACGTTGAATTTGTCGGAACCAACGAAGGTGACCTCATCACCTTGATGACTGCTGAAGCGGATGCAGGTGAAGGTACAGTTGACGTGGTTGGCGCATTGCACGGGACTTTCCCCACTTTGCAAAGCGACGATTTGCTCTTTGATATGACCCCCGTTCTTGAAGCATTGGAAGCAGATGGCGTCGCCATTGCTCCGGCTTTTGTTGAACTTGGTAAATTAGGTACCGCTGACTATCAATACTATATTCCGTGGGCGCAAGCTACTTATATTATGGCCGCCCACGTCGATGCCCTTGAATATCTCCCCGAAGGCGCTGACATCAACGCTTTGACTTGGGACGAATTGGCTCAATGGGCCGCGAATGCTTCCGATGCTGAAGGCCGCAATGTTTTAGGCTTCCCCTTGGGCGACAGTGGTCTCTGGCACCGCTTCATGGAAGGTTACATCTATCCTTCCTATACCGGTGGTATGGTTACCGGCTTCAAGAGCGCAGAAGCTGTAACAATGTTCGAATACTTGCGTGATGATTTGTTCCCCTACGTGAACGAACAATCCATTACCTATAGCTTTATGCAAGAACCATTGATGGCTGGCGAAGTAATGATTGCTTTCGATCACACCGCTCGCTTGTTGGACGCTTTCAATGAAAGCCCCGATGAATTCGTAGCCTTCCCGGCTCCGGCTGGTCCTGCTGGTCGTGGTTTCATGCCCGTTATCATTGGTTTGGGCGTACCCTACACCGCTCCGAATCCGGATGGCGCAGACGCCACCATTGGTTACCTCCTCAGCCCAGAAGTTCAAGGTCAAGTTTTGGCTGACTTAGGCTTCTTCCCGGTTGTTGATGGTGTTAGCACCGAAGGTTTGCCCGAAGGTATCGCCATCGAAATTGGTGCTGTAACAGCTCAAGCTAACTCAGAAGATGCTTTGCCCGCTTTGTTGCCTGTTGGCTTAGGTGACCGCGGTGGTGAAATTAATCAAATTTACCGCGCCGCATTCACCCGTATCGTCCTCGAAGGCGAAGATATTCAAACTGTCTTGGACGAAGAAGGTGGTAACCTCCAAACCTTGCTCGACGAAACCGGTGCCGAATGCTGGCCTCCCGATGCTCCGAGCGATGGCGCTTGCCAAGTTGAATAATATCCGACTTGCATAATCGTTTGGTGGGGAAACAACTGTTTCCCCACCATTTTCATCTAGTTGATACGCTTTTTAGCTAGACGTGAGTGTAAAACAACACATCAATATTTTTATAAGGTTGAAATTTTAATTTTTAGATTGTCCACAGGAATTTCTTTAGCAGTTGATATGTCGGCCATCTTCTTGGTCAAACTCACGTTCATAAAGTTGAAATCAGACCCAAATTAAGTATTGAGATCATTCATGTTGCTCCTAAAACGAGCATGAGTCTTGATAATAACGGACTCCAGCATCCCCCAATTTAGACTAGGGAGCTTTTCATGCGAGATAGACTGAAAAAAGTTAATTGGGCACCTTATTTACTACTACTTCCGTCAACGATCTACCTCATCATTTTCTTTGCATGGCCGATGTACAGTGCGATGCGCTTGGCCGTAGTTGGTGGAGGTCAACAATTGACGAGTATACATGTTGCCCCCGGTGAAGATACCGATATTGAAGGCTACATGACACTTCAAACCAAAGCCGCGATTACCGAAATCGATACGATTGAGGAAGAACTGCCGAATGGGCGAACACGCAATACGTATTGGTATAAACTCGACGGTCTTGATGTTGACGGCAATAACATTACGGGCTGGGTATCCTTTGCCAAACTTGATCTGCAAAATGATGAAGGCGAAACGGTAGGTCGCAATGATGCCACCCAAGCGCGGGTCAAATTTGCGGATACCGAGCTAACTGAATTAACCACATCTCACATCCAACGGATGGTTAATGATCGTGGTTTTACCCGTGCATTACGGACAACCCTGATTCTTATTGTTGCGATTTTGCCACTGCAATTCTTCTTGGCTATTGTGATGGCCCTCCTTTTGCAATCTAACCTCAAGGGGAATTCGATTTTCCTCTATATTTACGCCGTGCCACTGGGTATTTCGGATTTAGCGGCGGGGATTATTTGGTATTCGGTATTCCGCGAACGTGGCTATTTAAACTCATTTTTGGAAAGTGTCGGCTTAATTGACCAACCCTATATTTTCCTGAGTTTTAATAACCGCGATAGTTGGATGCTTGTGGCCATTGTGATGGCTGAGGTATGGCGCGCCACTTCAATTGTGATGGTGATTGTAGTCTCTGGTCTCCAAGCCATTCCGGGTTCGTATATTGAAGCGGGCCAAGTGTTTGGGGCAAATCTCTGGCAACGTATTCGCTATATTATATTGCCTTTGCTCATGCCAAGTCTCCAAGTTGCGCTTATTCTACGCACAATCTTAGCCTTCCAAGTGTTCGCGGTTGTCATTGCGATTTCAGGTGGTTCAGCCGTGACGGTACTGGCCAATGAAACCTATCGTTGGTATGACCCACAACGCTACGGTAATCCCAACGTAGCGGCGGCCTATGCGGGCCTCATCATGATTTTATCGTTGGGTATTTCGCTGATTTATCTACGACTGGTTACTAATCAAGAAGGGAAGGCAACCTAAGGTCAGAGAAAACGCAAAAAGATATCTATGAAATGGCACCTGAACGTGTGCGTGCGCTTCGCATGCAAAAAGTACGCCGAGGTTGCACCTATGCCCTTGCGACTTTCATTGCAATCTGGATTTTAGCACCGATGTGGCTCATTATGACTCTGTCATTTGTGCCGCCAGAAGACGTGAGTGCCTATCCCAATAAGATTGCCCCGATTCCTTTCTCGACCGACACGATGGAATTTTTCTTCAATGTGGAAGGGATTGCGGATGCGACGATGAATAGCATCATGGTCGCTGTGCTAACCTTGATTCTCTCAACGCTGATTGCCATGCCCGCTGGTTATGCAATTGCCCGTTATGTCTTCCCCGGACGCGATGCGGTGAAGTTAGGCATTTTGGCAGTCAGAGCGTTTCCAATTGTGATTCTAGCGATTCCCCTCGCGACGAATTTTATCCGCTGGCATATTCACGATACCATTTGGGGTGTGGCCTTGATGCATACGGCCCTAACGCTCCCCACAACAGTGTTGGTGATTTCGAGTGTATTTGCCAGTATTCCGTATGAACTTGAAGAAGCCGCGAAGGTTTTCGGTGCATCACCGTTACAAGCCTTTTTCCGCGTGATTTTCCCATTGGTTTTACCGGGCGTCGCGGCGTCGGCTATTTTCACGTTCGTCACATCATGGAATGAAGTCTTTGCCGCTTCCGTGCTGACATCAACGAATGCGCGCACCTTACCTGCTGAAATTTTGAATGCACTTGTAGCGGGTTCCGGTCGCGAATTCCAATTTGCGGGCGGCTTCTTTATGCTTCTTCCATCCTTGGTATTTATCTTCTTCATTCGTCGCTATCTCTTTAACATGTGGGGACAAATCTCAAAATAGTGAGGTCTTTATTATGGCTGAAATTGTTGTTGAAAATGTAGTAAAAACGTTTGGTAGTGTCCGTGCCATTGATAACGTAAGCATCACTGTCAAGGACAAAGAATTTACCGTACTGCTTGGCCCCAGTGGTTGTGGCAAAACAACCCTGCTCCGCGCGATAGCGGGTCTTGGTATGGCGGATTCAGGCCGGATTACGATTGATGGCAAAGATGTAACTTTCTTACAACCTAAAGACCGTGGCATTTCAATGGTTTTCCAAAGCTATGCGATTTTCCCGCACATGAAAGTCTACGACAATATTGCTTTTGGCCTAAAGATGAAACGGGTCAATAAAACGCTCATCCAAGAAAAAGTTGAACGGGCCGCGGAATTGCTTCATATCGAAAATTTCCTTGATCGCTATCCTTCACATATGAGTGGTGGTCAACGTCAACGTGTGGCAGTTGCGCGGGCCATTGCCTATGAAGCCAAAGTGCTTCTGATGGATGAACCATTGAGTAATCTTGATGCCCTGTTGCGTCTCGAAATGCGGGCTGAATTAAAAGCCCTGCTCAATGATTTGGGCACCACCACCATTTATGTGACGCACGATCAAATTGAAGCGCTCAGTATGGGTGATCGCATTGCAGTGCTACGGGATGGAAATATCTTGCAATATGATCCTCCCACGCGTTTGTATGATTATCCGGCTGAAAAATTTGTTGGTGGTTTTATTGGTAATCCGCCCATGAATTTCTTCGATGCCCAAGTTCGCAAAACAGAGAATGGCTATCAAGCCTTTGTCGGTGATTTTGCACTTACACCGAGTGCTGACGTCGCGGATACAATGGCCAAACATGATGGCAAGATTGTGACGGCAGGTATTCGTGCTGAAAATATGGAAGCTCTGAGTACGCCGTCTGAAGATGCCTTGCAAGTTAAGGTTATGGTGGTTGAACCGCTGGGCTCACAAAATTTACTGACTCTACGTGTCGGCGAAGACATTATTAAACTCTCGACACATCCTGATTTTGCAACGGGGGCCGACCAAAATATTTGGGTACGCTTCCCCAGTAGCAAGATTCGTTGGTTTGATCGTGATACTGGCAAGAGTTTGGCCTAACACAGAATTTGGGCGCAAAGTACTGAGTGATGAATAGACTTCTCGACCCTGCACAGGGCATCAAACCACTTGATTTTGGCGGAAACGGTATTACTGGTAGTGTAGACGTGATGGGTAGGTTGATAGCCCTCAATCAATATCATTCGATTGGGGGCTATGTGAGCTTGTCTGTTATGCCGCATTTCACCGAAGCTGATCGTTATGATCAACAAGCCGTCCGCCGTTATCGAGCCAGTCTAGCTCAATTAGAAGGTTTTGGCCCTTATTTCAGTGAAGAAATAATTGATCAAGAAGCTTTCTTGTTGGCCGACGTCATTCCCCATATCGAACTAAAATTTTCGAATGGGGGTGTGGTACACATGACGCTTCTCGTGACAGAACATGGCATTCTGCAATCATGGGAATTTTCTGGCATTCAACCCGATTATTGGGGTGGCCATCTTTCCCTCCAGCGGTGTGCTTATACTCAGCTCACTGAAGGTGGCCCGCTCCAATATACACCCAGTCGCACAACGCTCATCTTCGATGAAAATCAACTCTTTTTGGATAATAAAATGCTGGGCTGGGCTAATCTTATCACGGGTCTGCCGCTCAGCAATCAATCATCCTCTCAAACGCTGGCCAGTGCGGACTTGATGGAATTCAGAACAGAAGGTACTGCCCAAAAACATGTAATTTTGGCAATGACAGGCGCCGAAACTCAGCAAGCAGTCCAAGCCAAAATGCAGGCGCTCAAAGATTATGATGCCCCTGCTAAATTTGCGCAATTACGCGATCAACAAATTGTTCACTGGCAAAAAGAATGGGAAACGGTACCCGATGATATTATCTTGCGTCGCGGTTTAGTCTACGGTCAAATGATGGCTGTTCCGGTTAACGACGAAGCATCCTGCATTCTCACCGACCATATGCTTTTGCCGCTTTCATGGAATCGGGACGCCTATTTTGTTGCGCACATGTTCTTACAAGCGGAAGCAAAATATCACTCGCTTGTTCGCCAACATCTGCTCTGGATGTTTGAGGTAGCCGAACGCAATAACGATGAATGGGGCCGTTGTTATCTAGCCAGCGGACGGCAAAAGGATCCCGCCTACCAACTGGACCAGCAACTCTTCCCGCTTCTTGAGTTGGTAGAATATGTCGAAAAAACTGGCGATACTGAATTGTTCAAACGCTTACAACCCCAAGTTGAAGCAGTTATTGCCCAAATTTTGAAACGGAAAGCTGAATTTGCGTGGCTCTTCCCCACCGACGAAACACCCGCTGATGATCCAGTCGCATTTCCTTATCATTTTTCGAGCCATGTCTTAGCTTGGTACACATTCCATAAAATACATACCCTAGCTCCAAACGCAGGCTATGCTAAAATCGCCAAGGCCATTTTTCAAGACACACACCACTATTTTGTCGGCAACAACGCAGGAACAGACTGTTTTGCGTATGCTACCGACGGACAGGGAAACTATTCGTTTTATCATGATGCGAATGATACTCCGCTCGTTTTAGCTCCCCTATGGGGCTTTGTTGAAATTGATAATTCTGTGTGGCAAGCCACTCTACATTTTGGGTTTTCATCCAAGAATAGTCAGGGCTTTTATCAAGGCCATCTTGGCTCAGTGCATACACGGGCCCCGTGGCCACTGGGTGATATTCAAGAACTGTTACTGGCAAATTTAACGCAGGATGAGGCCAAACGAGACAACTTAGAGACACATCTTAAACATGCCGCGCAATGGGATGGCGCACTATCTGAGGCCTATGACGCCGAAACTTATGCGGTTGTTTCACGCCATTGGTTTGCGTGGCCCAACGCTTTTTACGCGATGTTGAAATTGGAGAAGTTGATTTAGATGAATGACAAAATTCGCGAGTTATTGCAACAACTCTATGGCGATCAAGATGTTGAAGCCATTGCCCATGAATTGCAAGATCTCATTACCACTGCTCAATCCTATATTCTTGAAACCGACGTAACTCGTGATTTTTCAGCCGAAGACATTGCGTTAATTACTTATGGCGATTCTCTAATCGACGGCCCACGTGCACCTTTAGCCGTTTTGTATGAGTTCTTGGCCACTTATTTAGCCGATTCTGTGTCCATTGTCCATATTCTGCCCTTCCATCCCTATTCATCTGATGATGGCTTTTCTGTCATCGATTATGAAGCTGTGAATACGAAGTTAGGGAATTGGACACATATTCATCGCATTGCCGAAGATTTTGATTTGATGGCCGATTTTGTGTTGAATCATATGTCAGCGCAAAGTAATTGGTTTAAAAACTTCTTAGCGGATTCCGCCGAATTTGCTGATTTTTATCTAACGATGGCTAAAGATACTGATTTACGCGATGTTACTCGTCCGCGCACATCTCCATTACTGTCACCGTTTACCAAAGCTAACGGCGAAGAAATCTATGTCTGGACAACATTTAGCGCAGACCAAGTTGATTTTGATTATCGTGTGCCGAATACGATGTTGCGCATGATGAAAATGTTGTTGAATTACGTGGAGCATGGGGCAACAGTCATTCGGCTTGATGCGATTGCCTATTTATGGAAAGAAGTGGGCACCTCATCGATTCACTTGCCCCAAACACATGCGTTCATTCAATTAATGCGCGCGGTTCTAAATGAAGTCGCGCCGCATGTTTGGCTCATTACCGAAACCAATGTGCCGCATAAAGAGAATATCTCCTATTTTGGAGATGGTAACAACGAAGCTCAGCTAGTCTATAACTTTACTTTACCGCCACTTTTGGCTTATACCCTTATGCAAGGTAATGCTCAAGTCTTACGGGAATGGGTCAATACACTTAAACCACTTTCTGACCAAACCACTTTCTTTAACTTCACTGCGTCACATGATGGAATTGGCGTTCGCCCGCTCGAAGGCATTGTTTCTGCTGAAGAAGTGCAAGCCCTAGCTGATGAGATGGCTCGCAAAGGTGGCAAAGTCTCCTATCGTGAAAATCCTGACGGCAGTCAAAGCCCCTACGAAATCAATATTACCTATGTCGATGCGGTTACGTCGCCTGAATTAAATGAAGCATTACAAGTGAAGCAATTCATGGTGTCCCAAAGTATTATGCTTGCCCTGGCTGGTGTTCCAGCGATTTATATTCATAGTCTCCTCGGCTCCCACAACGCCACTGAAGCCGTTGAACGCTTAGGGTATAACCGCGCAATTAATCGTGCTCAGCTTGCTATTGATGAGATCAACACAGCTCTCTCCAATAGTGAGAGTTTCCGCGCGCAAGTTTTCAATGCCTATCGTCATTTGCTGTCCGTACGTCGCCAATCACCCTATTTCAACCCGCTTGTCCCCCAAACGGCGCTTAATCTTAATAATGATGGCGTGTTTGCCTTGATGCGGACGCTTAACGACGATCAAAAACTCATAGCTATCCACAATATTTCGCGCACACCGCAATCAGTCGACATTAGCCATGTCGTGCAATCTCGTTCGGCGTATGATCTGTTAACGGAACAGACACTCACCAACACCCAAATTGAGTTAGCACCCTATCAAATTCAATGGCTTGAAATTCAATAGATATCCTATTTGGGTTCATGTTGATATAGTTCCAACGCAAAATAGCCTAGAATGGTAAGAGTTCACCTTTAAAGCCACTTTACAGCTAGCGAAAGATTTTCATACTATGGTTCATGTTTCATCTCCTGCCAATGCCGGAAAATGGGTGCTTATTTCGGCTATCTTTGCTTCCAGCATGGCCTTTATTGATAGTTCCGCGTTAAATGTTGCCTTACCGGCCCTGCAAGATGATTTAAATGCAACCGGTAACCAGCTACTTTGGATCGTCAATGCCTATGCCTTGTTTTTGGCGGCTCTGATTCTGGTCGGTGGGTCCTTAGGTGATCATCTTGGTCGTAAAAGAGTATTCATGCAAGGTATCATACTCTTTGCCAGCGCATCCCTAGTTTGCGGGTTCGCTCCTTCCACTGAAATTTTGATTTTTGCGCGGGCGGTGCAAGGCATTGGTGGTGCGATGATGGTCCCCGGCAGTTTGTCACTCATTTCATCCTTCTTTGACGGTGCAAATAAAGGACAAGCCATTGGGACATGGTCGGCGTTTGCGACGCTCACCACGATGGCAGGCCCCATTCTCGGCGGTTTTCTCGCTGAATATGGTTTATGGCGTGGCGTATTTTTCATTAATCTGCCAATCGCCCTGATTGCTCTTTATATTTTGCGAACGCGTGTCCCTGAATCGCGAGATGATGAAGTTGCGGCTCAACCTCTTGATTGGCTTGGCGCTTTTTTGATTACGATTGCTTTGGCGGGGATCACCTACGGTTTTATTGAAGGCTCAGGCCAAGGTTGGGAAACTCCCTTAATCATATTCACCTTAGGGGGTGGCTTTCTCGCGTTAGGATTATTTATTGTCTGGGAAGCGCGCACGCCATATCCGATGGTGCCTTTAGGCCTTTTCAAATCAATGACCTTTAGTGGTACTAATTTGATGACGCTCTTTTTATATGGCGCTTTATCCGGCGCACTCTTTTTTCTGCCATTGAATTTAGTACAAGTACAGGGTTATCGGCAAAATGAAGCAGGTCTGGCGATGCTTCCCTTCGCCATCATTTTGACACTTATGTCGCGTTGGGCAGGTGGCTTAGTTGATAAATATGGTCCCCGTTTACCTCTTACTGTGGGTCCCATCATCACCGGCACTGGCTTTATCTTGTTTACCCTACCGGGCCAAACTGATGGTTTCAGCGATTATTTGACCAGTTTCTTCCCAGCGGCTGTTTTATATGGGATTGGCATGGGGATAACGGTAGCCCCGCTGACGGCAACAGTGATGAATGCGGTTCCTCAGAATCGATCTGGGGTGGCTTCGGGTGTGAATAATGCGGTCTCGCGTTCGGCGGGTGTATTGGCGATTGCAATTATGGGAGCTATTGCATTGGTCTTTTTCAGCGATGACTTGAGCACCGAGTTAGCGGCAACCAATTTGCCAAATGAAGTTGTCACGGATATGAAAGATAATGCGGACCGTTTAGCCAATATTGAAATTCCTGAAAATTTAGCTAGCCCACAACAAAAAGAGGCCGAAACTGCCATTCATCGTTCTTTTATTGACACTTTCCGCCTCATGAATTTTATTGGAGCTGGTTTAGCGTGGACCAGTGCATTGATGTCGGCGCTATTTATTCGTCGCCAAACCGATGAAGAGTCTATTCCGGCGGCGTATAATCCTTAACGATAAAGTTCATCAGGGGGGCTTGGGTTTCATTCTCTTCGCCCGGGTGGAGCAAAATATAACCACGATCAACATCATTATAGAAGTAGAGGGCTTTAACTCGTTCAGTAAAATCGCTCTTAATTTCATCTTCTAGACGTTGATAGATATCGGTTTGGGTGAAGACAACGAAGCTATTATGTTCAGTAATGCCCACGAAATCATTGTTAGTACCAAAGCGACTCACAAATTTGGTGATAACACGACCTGCCAACACAATCGCTTCATCGG
>JBNLCD010000136.1:0-11219 GCA_050303635.1 Anaerolineae bacterium | reverse complement strand
AAGAACATTTCTTTTTCAGCGAGGACTTCAGCGATTTCACGCGCACCCGCTGGCGTAATGGTGCTATTGTCGACCACAATCAGGCCCGGACGCGCCGCTTCGATAATCCCGTCTTTGCCTAAGACCACTTCTTGTACATCGGGGGTATCCGGCAAGTTCGTGAATACGACATCACTATTTTCGGCCACTTCGCGCGGATTGTTGGCGGCAATGGCGCCTTCAGCCACGAGCGCATCCACTTTAGCTCGACTGCGATTATGGACCGTGACTTGATAACCTGCTTTAACAAGGTTGCGTGCCATGGCACCACCCATTAAACCTAAACCAATATAACCGACCCGTATTGTCATAATTTTCTATCCTTTAGTTAACACTGTTCAAACTATTCAAAAATGAGATAAGAGCATTCTAACACATAAGATGGGGACTGGCTTTAGGAGGTTTCGCCACTTATAGCCCCGATTTCTCTTGACAAGGGGTGCAAATAGATCCTATAATTTAAATGGTAATGAGGTTTCTATTGAAAGTCACAACACCGTGAACACTCGCGCATTGCTTCTGCCATTAAATGTGATGAACAACATCACTTATCCTCTTTGCACTGACCACACCTGTCAGTTCTTTTCAACGTGTACCTCAACGTTTAAACAGCGTTAGCTCACCAGCTTTTAGATTCCATATTTTGCTTAACTGAATAGCCCTATCAACTGCTGATTTGGGGGATTTCTGTGCACCAGCAAGTGTTGCTTGTTGCGTGTTGTCTGTTTGTATTGCTTAGTGATAGGAAAATTTTATGGGGTTTGATTTTGATTCTACGTTAACTGAATATGTGCGTCAACATGATGGTGAGTTGCCTGAAGATCTAACGATTGCGTCCGAGAATGATGTCCTGGGTACCTATCCCGATTTTCAACCAGACTTACCCACAAGGTTCAAAGTCCTACGAGTTTTAGAAATCATCATTGCTTTGATCTTTCTATTACTGTGGCTAGGTCCGTATTTGTACGTGATTTTTAGTTTAATTTTCTAGAACTTTTTATTTTATACGGGGAGAGTAGTCATCATGCCAAATAAAGAGAATACCATCTTAAATTACATCGGCGATGATGGCGAATTTTTGCGTCCGATAGATGAATATGCTGAAGAGATGTTGTCCGGCGAACTGGAATATAGCGATGCGGAATTTGGATACGAAGGAGTATTTGACCTTCTATATTATCGCTATTCATTCCACGGTTGGCCGTGGCAACGCTGGTTTCAATATAAAGAATATCAACAGCTCCTTCATCAGCTATCAGTTGTTGAAGTCAGACAATTGAGTTGGCTAGCGCGTTTTGCCAGAAGTTCAAAAAATCCTAAAGATATCTTTGGGCTCATCATAGTTTTGTTAAGTCCACTTATGATTTTGGCCATTCTTACGATGCCAAATAGTGAACCTGATGACAATTTAGTCCTATTGGAGACGTATCGAGCAAACATTTTATCGTCCAGCGGAACTGAGAAACGATTCTGCACAGTCATAGTTGGGGCCGATGTCAAAGAAATACCTGTTTACAACGTCACAGCAAACGCCATTGAACATTCATATACGTTTTCTATTGATACATATCCAACTTTCTGGCGAGTTTATGCGACGGATGACTCGGCTCAATGGTATCAAAGTACCAATAGTCTTGGCTATCCGAATGAAACCATCGTTTTGGCTAAATATTTCGATTCCATAACTTGCGGAACGGGTGGCTAAACATGTCACAAGAAAATCGAAGCATTTTGGATTACGTCGGCGACGATGGCGAATTTCTGCACCCAATTGCTGAATATCTCGACGGCACACACCAAAACCCGCACATACCTGAAGAGACGTTGAGAGACCAAGCGGAACTTCAACCAGTAGTTATCGACCCTTTAAGTTTAGTCCCTGTGTTAGCTTTTATCGTGGGCTTGTTAATGCTCCTTATCGACTAGATTAAAGAGATTAAGTATGTCAGGTAATAACAAGGATATTCTGAAATATGTCGGTGATGATGGTGAATTTTTGCACCCAATTGCTGAATATCTTGACGGCACACCACAAGAGTCTATGGTCCCTGAAGAGACGTTAAGTGATCAACCAGAATTTCAACCAGTTTGGTTTCAAGAAATCGACCCATCACATGTCGTGCTGGCATTAGGTGTTTTCGTGTTTTTATTGATGGTCCTTAGTGACTAGATTAAAGAGATTGAGTATGTCAGGTGAAAACAAGAAGATCTTAGATTACGTCGGTGATGATGGTGAACTGATTGTACCTATCACTGAATATATATTGCCTGTTCAATCAGTCGATATGCCTAAGGAAAAGCGAAAAAATCGAAGTCTATTATACGAAACACTCAGCATAACAAATGAACAATCGGGACCTAATTTCACATTGGTCGCCTACCGAATAGCTAAGCCTGTTACAAATAGAATGAATAGGCCACAAGGCAAATCAACTAAAGTTGATGTCTTCATCTATTGGGTATTTTGGGGATTTGTTTTGGTAGTTGCAGTTGGCTGGCTTATTCTGCTCGGGGCAATTTTTATTCCATAGATCAATGAATGTAGAGGCAGTTAGTGAAGCACTGCTGACCAGTTCATACCAGATAAAGCAGGAAATAGATATGGGTAAGAACAAGAAAGATATTCTGCAATATGTCGGCGACGATGGCGAATTACTTCATCCGATAGATGACTGTGCGGAAGAGGCGTTGTCTGAGGATCAAAATGTATCTAGCAATATTGATGATCCATTTGATCTGTATGACTACCGCTATCCATTTCATGGCTGGCCGTGGCAACGTTGGCTCCAATATCGTGAATATCACACCTTGCTTAGACAGCTACCTAAGTATCAAGTGAAGTCTTTTGGCTGGTTTGCACGTTTAACACGTAATTTGGAAAAACCAAGTGGGCTAATCAATCACACGGCTAATCAGGGATTGACTTTATTCGTCTCGTCTACGGTTCTTATGCTCTTTTGCCTGATTTTGTTTGTTTTCTCTACAGTTCTTACGATTTGGGGTTCATTTTTGCAAGACATAGGCACACAAGTTATGGATAAGAATATAGGTGAAATGTATTTAATGGACCATCGCGCCGAAATTTTGGACACGACCATGAAATACCGGAAATGCATGATGTCTCCCAGCCCGACTAGTGGTTCTATAGGGATTTATGAAGTTACCGAAGATTCTGTAACGCAAATCGATACACTCGGAAGCCCGCGCTTAGTCAATGTTTACGTGCCGCAAGACAGTGATGGCTGGTATCAACTAGCTCAATATCATGGTGAAGTTGGGATGGGTATTTTACGAGCAGATGAACTTGGCAGTAATTATTGTGTTGATTAAATCAGATAGCGATAAATCATGACCACTAACAATATCCTCGATTACGTCGGCGACGATGGCGAATTTATCTATGCCATTGATGACTATGCCGAAGATATGTTGGCTGGCAAACTAAAGAAATCCTACTCCTTTGAGGATAGTAATGATTGGGTTTATCAACCGATATATGACGCTAAATCTTATACATGGGTGGTCAAGTTCTTTGCTTTTGCGATTGTTCTAACGACTTTACTGGCAAGTGCACGTATCGCATTTGTGATACATAGTGATCAATCACTTTTGCGTGAACATAGCAACGAAATTCTCAGCAAGCCAATGTATGAGTATTGTACGGCTGATCTGAATGCATTGATTGATACATTTTTTGTGTATACCGTCGCATCGGATGAAATCCATGTTTCTAGAGCCGTAAGTCCAACTTCATCCATAGAAATTCGTGTACCGTCAACAGATCATGGTTGGTATCAACTCAAAGGCTATGATGATGCCGGTGAAGGTATTGTCTTGGCCAAGTATTTTACTGATCCCGTGTGTGAATAGAGCAAGATGATGAACAATCAAGTCAGAGATATTCTGGATTATGTCGGCGACGATGGCGAATTCCTGCAACCAATTGCGGCGTATATGGAAGAAGTTGCCATTGATCAGCAATTCTATGATGAAAACTATCCGCCATTTAGGGCAAATAGCGACTGGCATATCTGGAACAACTCAGATTATCAAAAATTCAAAGCCGAACATATCATTTCGGCAGTCACGCAGTTGCTGAAGTTGTTCGCACGCCTGCTGGTTACGATCATGTTCTATGGATTTTTGCTCGGACTCAATGAAGGTTCGTTCATAGCTTGGGTTGATGCTACATTTTTTGCCAGTGGTCCCGCGAGCGATACTGAAATACTGACCGATCATCGCTCACGCATTTTAGATGAGACAATGCCCTATCAAAAATGTGCCGTCACGGGCATCCCTGCTGAAACGGATAGGCCCGATATTTATCGTGTGACAGCAACAGACATCGTCAAAATCGGAAGTCTGAGTGATGTGCAAAATATTGAAGTTTATGCACCCCAAGATGACACGAATTGGTATCAATTGGCCTTGGCTTATCCGGCACAGGGCGAAGGTATTGTTTTGGCGCGGGATTTTCAGACGATAACGTGTGAGGCGCAATAAGATGAGTAGCGAAAATAAAAATATTCTCGATTACGTCGGGGATGATGGCGAGTTTCTGTATCCTGTTGATGAAGAAGGTGAATTTTTGTCAGATACTGCCGTTGATTATTTGCCGCCGCAATACCACGCGACAGAGATTGAATCCCAGCCATTTCCTCTCAATATTTTTACGTCGGTTATGGCGGTTGTCTCTGAAATTAAGCGCAGGATTATGTTGAACATGGGATATCTGACCTGGATTGGTGCAGTGCTCGTGTTTATTCCGATTTTAATGCTTAGTTTATGGATAAGTCATAATCGCGAAGAGTTACAGGTGAACGGTGTTCTAGTCGCTGAACAAACTAAGATTACGCCCGATAATAACAGTGTCCGGTCGTCGATTGTTGCCGGAATAAGTGACGATGTTAAAGAGGAGTTATTGCGGGCCTTTGATGATGAATTGCCCAACGCGAATTTAGACTATCGATGTCAAGCAACCATTCTCTATGGCACGACAGCCTTACCTGTTTATCGAGTCATGGCTGGTGAATTACGACATATGGCTACGCTATCGGTTCAAGCGACAACGGCTTGGGATGTGTTTCGAATTGATGGTTCGAGTGATTGGTATCAACTCAGCGATTATTATCCCCAAAAGGGGGAAGGCATTGTGCTAGCAAGGTATTTTACGAGTTTAAGGTGTTCACCCAATGACGTCACAACCACCGAATAAAAATATTCTCGATTACGTCGGGGATGATGGTGAGTTTTTGTACTCAATTGATAACTATCTGTATGAAACATATGAAGATGCCGAGCTATATGAGGATTGGTATCCTGAAAATGACGGCGAATTCTACAATACCGTCGGTTTTCCAGCTGACTATTTGGAGTGGTTAGAGAATTATCACGAGGTTTTCGACCCTCAGCCATTGGACGCCGAAACGCCCTTCATCATCGGACTATTCATTGCTTTCGGTATATTGATGTTGCTCAGTCAGCTAGTTTAATAATGAGAGTTAGATGCCTAACAAAATAAGCAGTATACGTGAATATCTTGGTGATGACGGTGAATTAACCGTTCCTGTCGATGTATATTTGCATCGCAATTATCCTGAGGCAATGCGCAATTCAGCAGAAGCTATCTCGTCAGTGGCAGATTATCCGCCGCCCCAATATGTTGTTTTGCAAGAAAGTCCGCATCATCTAGCCAATCGAGAATGGCAACAAATTGAAGATCAGCAAGATATTACCGTTTTAAGTGGTTATTATCCCATGAAAGATTCTGAGTTATTCTCTATTCCGATCTATCTCGTCATTCTAAGTTTTTTGATTCTTATCGGGTCGATTTGTCTCAGCACATTAGGGGTTTAAGATTTAACCATGCCAAAACAAAAATCAGATATCCGGCAATATATTGGAGATGATGGCGAACTCCTCCAACCGTTTCCATTTGATGAAAGCGGCCTAGAAAACGCTGACATGGATTATGTTATCGTTGAACCGGACTATGTCTATTATCATCCTTTAGATACCCGGATGTCTCGGTTGCGGCGTTGGTGGGGCCGGATTTGGATTCCGTGCCTATTATTTATACTCACCACTGCGTGCTTATTGAGTTCACCGTGGATTATCAGTCAAATTTTTGGAATAAACATAACGCCATAACGATCAATTGCGAGGACATCATGAGCGAACACCCTGAATATCCTGAACCAAATGAATATGTTGAAAGTCCCTCCACTCCCGAACATCAACAATCGGTGAACTGGTGGACCCAATTTATTAAGCTATTTACGCCGAGTACACCCGCGGAATGGCGTCGAACGGTAATAGCTGGTGTGGCGACCTGTGTGTTGATGATTATTTGTTCCCTGCCCGGTTTGGCGTTAAATTATTTTTTAACAGAGTCGTTGTGGAATTTTGATACATGGGAAGAGTCGCTGAATGCAACCGCTACCGCACGAGTGAAAACTTGTTTTGCATCGGTTAATCAGGCGACCAATGTTTATACTGATCCCGATGTCACGTCTACGCAAATAACAACCATGTATCCGTACGGGGCATTATCAGAAGCGCCTATTGTTCAGCGTAAAGGCATGGATTGGGTACAAGTGCGGTTGCCGAGTGGCACATTAGGCTGGGCTGAAACGACAACAATCTATCAACGGGGTGGCACCTGTAGTCAGGTTCCGATTGCACCCTAATGAACAGAGGATATCCGTATGCGCAAATCACAATCAGATAAACATGCCGAATTGGTTGAATATGTGCGAAGTAATGACGGGGAAATTCCGCAGACGATGGCCGAAGATATTTCGACTGTGGTGGAGGCATCCGCCAAACTCAAGATACCATCTGACAAAGCTGAATTGGGTCCCAACCCATTTTGGCAACCTACTCTCATCCTCTTCTATGTGGGATTTATTATTCTGATGATTATGGTGGTGCTCGCATCACATAATTAAAACGAGGTGGCAAATCTCGCTCGATTTATCCACCTCGTTAGTCTAATCTTAAAGTTTAAGCAGGTACGGTGGTGCTATCGAATTTTTCGGCAACCGTCGCTAAATCAACCTCAGCGGTGACCCGTAACGTCAACACATCACGTGGATCAGCCGCCGCGCTTTCAAAACCATTAATCCCAATTCCCCACGCATTGAAAATTCGCGTTACCGCGTTTTGCACCAGCGCCAAGCCTTCTAACGTGTTCGGTGCGGTGCGACGATCTAGAATCCGCAATTCAAATGTCTGCGTGACAAATTGTGGCTTTTTGAGCGTGCGATCTTTGCTTAGCGCTTGCACGGCTTGTAAAGCACGTTGTAAACTCAGCGCCAATTGTCCTGTAAACTCTGATACAGACGCATCGCGTTTCAAGGTATAGAGTAAGCCTAATTCACCATTTTTCTGGTCGAGACTGTAATCGCCTTCATGGCCAATCAAGACCACCCCCGGTCCATCGGGTACATGCTTGTAGTCAATCACATCAATCAACAAGCCGTCCACCGTATGCGATTGAATCCAGCGTTGCATCACAGTCACACTTTGCGCTAAATCAAGTGTTGTCTCCTCTGTCGCAAAAAATTTAACAGCCAAGCGATTTGGATTAAATGACATCGTTTTATTTTCCTTTTTGGTAGACTGACTAACTAGTAATCAGGCCATTGACGCGCCCTTCGGCGGCATGGCAGGCTTCAATGAATAATTGAGCTTCGTCAGCAATTTGATGCGCCGTATCGACATCATAGCGTGACAAGCCATTTTCATAGCGATTAAATAGATACGTCGCGAATTTGCCCTTGGCGTACTTGTCGAAAAAGACCTTCGTATCATAGAAACGCGTGCGGAATTCTTCCACAATGCTGTCTGCATCGGTGCCGACATCCAAAAATTGGGTGCGTACCAAAGCCCGCGCCGCCAAAAGCATCGCATTATAAGCGCGTTGATCGGCTAATTCATAATCGCCGTCATCGATGGCAATTAATGATTCAAAATGTTCCGATTCCGCTTTAGAAATTTCAATAGAGAAAAGTGAAACCACTTCCCCGGCACATTCACCAACCCCAATATCACCAATGGTATAGACCCGTGAATCGCCCCAATCGCTGTAGAAAGATGGGTCGAATTCATATTGCGGCACATCTGTGAACGGCTTGAGCATCTCGCGAACTTCCTTTTTACCCAACCGTGTGACCCACGCTTGAAAAGTTTCGCCACGTTCACGTTCACCGACATATCGATTGGTGATAGTATCTAAGACATCTGGAATGCGCTTGGCTGGCACAGCGCCCACCGCCAAACCAAAACTTCCGGCATTGTCTTGCCATTGGCCACCTAAGACTACTTGGAAGTGCGGCACCTTACGGTTACCACTCCGGCGGCTATTCCCAAAGAAGCCAATATCGGCAACATGGTGTTGACCACAAGAATTAAAGCACCCACTGACTTTAATCTTCAAATCCTTAATGGCATCCGGCATAGACGCACTCTTCGCGGCTAGACGATTACGTAATTCGCCTGCCAGACCACGCGATGAAGCGATCCCTAATTTACAGGTATCCGTGCCGGGGCAGGAAGTAATATCCACAATCGTGCCTGCGCCGGGTGTCCCTAGACCAATTTCAGTAAGCGCTTGATGCACAGCCGGTAAATCTGCATCTGAAATCCAGCGCAAAACCAGATTTTGTTCAACGGTCGTGCGCACATTATCACCCACATATTCACGGGCAATATCGGCTAACCTAAACATTTGTTGCGCCGTAATATCACCCAGCGGTAAATTGACGGTCACGACGCTGTAGCCGGATTGCCGTTGCGCATAAACATTTGTGCGATACCACGCCTTGAATTCATCGCTCACCGGCACCCCATTGAGCGCAAAGCCTTGCTTGACAGGTTCTTCTTGATGTTCAGGTACTTCGACCAGATAATCCGTCCAACGCGGGTCATGGGGCATGGTGTCGAGTTCTTCATAAACCAAACGGCGGAATTCTTCGATGCCGAGTTCAGCCACGAGGAACTTCAACCGCGCCCGATTCCGATTCTTCTTTTCACCCAACCGCGCAAAAACACGTGCGACGGCTTGGGACAATGGGAATAATTCTTCTTGCGTGGCAAATTCAGCCAATACTTTGGCTTGATGCGGGACCGTCCCTAAACCCCCGCCAACATAAACGGTGAAACCGCGTACCGTTTCGCCATCAATGTCGCGCGTTTGGGCTAAGAGACCAAGGTCATGCATCTTGACCAATCCACAAGCATGCTGTTCACAGCCAGAAAATGCAACCTTGAATTTTCGGCCAAAATCTTGCACGTCGTCATGACCTAAGAAAAAGTCTGAGAGGGCCTGCGCATAGGGCGTGATGTCAAATGCTTCATCGTGGCAAACTCCGGCCAATGGACAACCTGTGGTATTCCGCACCGAGTTGCCACAGGCTTCGCGGGTGGTGATACCCACCGCGGCTAAGCGGCGCATTAAATCTGGCGTATCTTCGATATGGATATAGTGATATTGAAAATCTTGCCGGGTGGTGACATGCAAAATCCCGTCGGCGTATTCATCGGCGAGTTCCGCCAACACTTCCATTTGCTCAATATTGAGGCCGCCATAAGGCAACTTAATGCGTTGCATCCCCGGCGCATCCCAGGCGGTGTCCGGGCCTTTGGTCAAATCGGTCGGAAAATCGAGCGTTTGGGTTTGGATGCCATCGTGGCGTTGCGCATTATCATAGCGTTGTCCGTAAACACCGCGCCGCAAGCGAGTTTCCGCAAAAACTTTTTCATCCACTTTAGCTTGACGACGGAGGTGCATTTGGCCTTCAAAAATATCAATTTCACGCGCCCAGTCTTCGCGTATTTTGTCCTGCAAAATATCTTTCCATGTTTGGTCAGTCATAATAATTGAACTCCCTTTTATGATGATTGGTCTACAGTGTAATGAACGGTAAGTTCTTCTAATTCGCGCACAACATCGAACCATTGCACGCCCTCTTGCCGAAGCTTAACTACTTCGCCGATAACCGTAATCGCGGGTGAACACAAGTTTTGTTCCTCGGCCAAATCAGCGATGGTGCTCAGCTTGCCTTCAATCACGCGTTGTTGCGGGGTTGCACCCCATTCAATCGAGGCGGCTGGTGTATTGGCACTTAAGCCAGCTTGCTTCAACCGCTCGACAATAGCGGGTAGTTGCTTGACACCCATCAAAATCACAATGGTGCCGCCGAGTTGGGCAATCGCTTCATAATTGACGCTGGTTTCGGGTTTGGTCGGATCTTCATGGCCTGTCAGCACCGTGAAAGAACTGCTTACGTTGCGATGGGTTAATGGAATACCGGCATAGGCGGGCACCGCATATGAACTTGAAATTCCGGGCACCACTTCAAATGGCACACCCGCTTGATAGCACGCCAAAGCCTCTTCACTGCCCCGCCCAAAGACGAATGAGTCGCCCCCTTTCAAGCGCACCACGTCTTTGCCCAATAGGGCATGCGCCACCAGTAAATGATTGATTTCACTTTGCGGATAACGGTGTTTGGTCGGCGCTTTGCCAACATTAATCAATTCAGCATCGGGACGCGCTTCGTTCAAAATTTCCATTGGAATCAGACGGTCATAAATCACCACATCCGCTTGCTGAATAAGTCGTAACCCTTTTCGGGTAATCAAATCCGGGTCACCGGGACCCGCTCCCACTAAATATACTGTTCCAACGCTCATCCTAATTCTCCTCTCACAGATTGGCTGAGCCACAGGTTGCAGGGGGTTGCACAGGGGATGGTTTCGCGTGTTTTTTCAAATGCTTGCGGTTTGGCGAACCAGATTGGTTGGCGAATACAATTTCCGCAGAGCGATGTCACCGTCCTTTCAATTTCGGGAGTGATTAAGTTTTCGATATCTTTAAACATGCCCACCTGACGCGCACTGACTTCGGTCAGCGTTTCGGTTTTAAATTCGCCATTCCGGTATCGCAGCCAATCCACCAAGACACCGGGATAGATGGTTTCGACGATCGCGTAAGCATCTTCGGGCTGAGCGATTTGAACGTGCCACCCGGTAGGCAAATTAGTTTGGGTGGCGAGGGGGCGAAATGGAAAAACCGGTAGGCGAGATCGCTTTCGACGAGGTTGGCTATAAATAGGAACCTGGGCCCAAGCCCACCCACAGCCCTCGCCCGTTTGTTCCCGTCATACTAATCCATT
>JBNLCD010000135.1:0-11320 GCA_050303635.1 Anaerolineae bacterium | reverse complement strand
TGACCCCAATGTAAACGGCAATATCACCGATCCCGCCGTCACCCAAATAATACTCTTAAACCGACTACGCAATTCTTTGAGGTAGAGCTCACTGCCTGCGGCAAAAGCAATATAAGCCAAAGCCATCTCATCAATAAATTTTAGATGAGTAAGGGCGTCTTTAGAAATTAAGTCCAGAACAAAGGGACCTGCCGCCGCACCGGCTAATAAATAGCCCGTAATGAGGGGCAACCGGAGGGTGGTTGCCAATTGGCCAATCTGATTTGCCGCAAACGCTAGGAAGAGAAAACTTGCTACAAACAAAAAGGTCGTCATATATTCTTATCCCAAAATATCTTGTCAAAATTTAAAACTGAAATACCGATACGCTTAACAAGATTCGCCCCCGATTATAACCAAATTCGGGGCGCTACGGGACGTATGTCAAAAATTTAACGAATTTTATTCACTTAATCCCCAGACACGCACTGAACCATCTTCGCTGATGGACGCAAGGAATTGCCCATCGGGTGACCAACGTACTTTTTTCACCGCCGAACTATGGCCCCATAAGGTAGTGAGTTGGTTGCTTTCATCCCAAGTCCAAACTTCGATAGAACCGTCGTCTTGAGCAATGGCTAACATGGAGCTATCGGGTGAAATATGGCGCAGATGAGGTGGCGGAGTATTATTTGTACTTACACCGATGTTTTTGCCCTGTAAAGAAATCCCATAAGCGGTGCCATCATTGAGGAAATACGTCAGTCCTTCATTATCCAACCAGATCGGATAATAAGCGAAATCAGGGGTTTCATGGGCTTTGATATCATCAAAGACAGAACCATCTGATAGTGCCCAAATGCGAATCCCATCGAGTGAACTAGCTAAATAGTTGCCATCCGGTGACCACGCCACACCCCAATACCGCTCAAAATCATGACCAAGCAGGCGTGTTGTTTGGGTATTGTTATTTATATTCCAGATGCGCAGACCATGTTCTTCAGTGGCGATAGCAATTTGTGCGCTATCCGGCGACCAGTCAAAATCATAAGCGCGAAAATCAACAGGCATTGCTTCTCCTCGAAAAATCATTTGGTCAGTATCCCATACCCCTATAGCCTGACGGTAATCTTCGCTAATGGCGAGGAGATAGTTTTCGTACCAGACTCCCGCCAGTAAAGGGATGCTATTTTGAGTGTTGTAGGTTAATTGTTCACGTGAATCGTCGGTAGGATTCCATAAAGTTAAAGTGCCATCCCACACATCGAGACCCCGGCCTGTTATGACAGCAAGTTGGGTAAAATCCGGCGACCATGCAAAGTCTTTGATAGCGGGGAATTTCCACTGGTTCCGAATGGTGTAATTATTGATATTCCAAGCAATAACATTACCCCCATAACCGCCAGAATAGAGTGTTTGACTGTCTGGTGACCATGCGAGTGCATTCACAGTAAATTGATGTCCGCGCAAGGCAATAACGTAGCGTTTAGATTCAGGTTCCCATAAGCGTACGGTGGCATCACTTGATGCATTGTCACCGCCGGAGCCCGTGGCCAAATATTTTCCGTCGGGGCTAAAAGCAACCGTCCGTACATCATTTTGATGACCTTGGAAACGAACATGTAATTCAGCGGATTCGGCAAATAAGACTTTGACGGTGTTATCGGCACTGCCGGTTGCCCACCATTTGCCATCGGCGGACCAATCTAGGGCTAAAATAGCATCATCGTGGGCCGGAAATTTTTCGAGGAGTTGACCATCTTCAGGTGACCACAAACGCAATATGCCATCATGACTACCGGTTAGAAGCATGGTGCCATCCGGTGACCAGATGAGGGCATGAACTTCACCAGCATAGCCTTGTGCAAAGCTTACCCGTGTTAAATCAGGCAAGCTGAGGATTTTCCAGCCGGAAGAGGACCCAATCGCGACCCAATTTTTTGTCGGATGCAAAGCTGTGGCATATAAGGTGCCGTGACCAAGGCGGTCAATTTCCTTGATTTGATCAATATTGTCAGGGGTTAATGTTGTGGTGGGCGGTTCTTGCGCAGAAATAAGTGGCTGTTGCATCAATACTAGCCCGATCAACATCAATAATATAAGTAAGTGTTTCAAGACCCACTCCTTTTCAACAATATTGAGATAATTCTAATAAATTTTCGCTATGCTCATCAGTAGACTGTCAGAAGTCTTTGAAAAAAGATAAAACCAAAAAACTTTAAATGAGTTTAGATAAAGCCCTTTCTAAAAGTTTTGGTCAAGCTTTCACAAAAGCTTGGAAAGCTCTCTTTCCACCTACTAACCGCAAGTTACTATCACACAGATTGAATCTAGTCAGAAAGATTTTCGCCCGCATGTCTAAACAATCACGGCCAACCTCACGCGAACTCGCCCAGAAATCCTTAGATCAAGGGGATGCGACAGGTTGGTTCGAAAAACTCTATGCCAACGCAACCACCCAAGGAGATGGTGTGCCCTGGGCAAAGATGACACCGAATCGCCATCTTGTCCAATGGTTAAACAAGCATCATAGGCCAAGCAGTGGTCAAACGGCGTTGGTAATTGGTTGTGGTTTGGGTGATGATGCCGAATTGCTGGCGGAATTTGGCTATCAAGTCACGGCTTTTGACGTTGCGCCAAGTGCTATTAATTTATGTCAGGAGCGATTTCCTAACACTTCGGTGAATTATACGGTCGCGGACTTACTGGACCCGCCACAAGACTGGTTAGGCAAATTTGATTTTGTCTATGAAAGTTTAACTGTGCAATCATTACCACCGGATATCCAAGTCGAAGCTATGCAGAGTTTGACACGTCTTATCAAAGCCGATGGTCAGCTTTTAGTCATGACATGGTTGCGTCCGAAGCACACGCCCCGCCAAGGTCCACCGTGGCTCTTGATTGAAGACGATCTTGGCCACTATGTGCGAAATGGTCTCCTCCTGGCAAAATCCCATAAAACACAAATCTCACCCTTTAGCACGCATTTTACGGGTTTATACGTGCCCAAAATGGTTTAGTCAGGGACTTGGCCTAATTCTTTTAGGCGGGCAAGCCGTTCAGGTTCGTTATGTTGAAGCCAAATATCTTGGGAAAGCACCGCATAGGCTTTGGCAAAATAAGGCTGGGCTTCATTAGACTTGCCTAATTCAGCTAAACATTCGCCCAATTCTTCGTAGGTATAGCCCGGTTCTTCGCCTAAAGATTCATAAACAGCGAGTTGTTCTTGATGGATAGTCAAAGCGTCAGTAACACGTCCTAATGAACGATAAGTGCGGGCGACACACCACTTCGCGATACGCGTCATTTCGTCATCATCACGCGCGCTGTACCAAACAAGGGCTTTCTCGAAAATCTCAAGCGCTTTGGGATAATCTTGCAACATGTCATGATAGGTCCAGCCGATATTGTTATAAAGTGAACCTAACCAGCGTTTGGCTTGCGGATCAGCACTCGCTTCAGCATAGGCCATGCCTTTAAGATTCCAATCTAAAGTTGCTTGAGCATCTTCCTCAGCAATAGCCACCATGTGCGCCGCATCAACAGCCAAATTATCTTCGCCGAGCGTTTGACCTAATTCCCACGCTTTAATAAACAGCGGCTTGGCTTGGGTTTGTTGATTATCTGAATTAAAAGCACGTCCGCGTTCTAATAAATAACGC
This sequence comes from Anaerolineae bacterium, assembly GCA_050303635.1. Lineage (GTDB taxonomy): Bacteria > Chloroflexota > Anaerolineae > Aggregatilineales > J027 > JAKEEQ01. The sequence goes on along the minus strand of JBNLCD010000135.1, from coordinate 7,679 downwards.
ACTTTAGCCCGACCAAGTTCGTCGGTTAACATATTTTCAACGTCGTCCAAGACCGCGTGCGCCTCCATAAATTTACGTTGAAGGCCGAGTGTACGAGCAATTTGTGTCAAAAGTTCCGCATGATGCCCGATATTACCGCTTGCTTGTGCTTGGGGAAGATAGGCGCGAAATTTCTGCTCTGTTTCAGCCGGATTATTGTAATTCCACCATTCATCAAAATTGGCTAGAGAGTTTGCTTCGGGCATGATAAGAATCCTATCTCTCACTAAAAAACTTTAGTCTCTCATGCATTGTATAACAAAAACGAGGACATCCGGGGATGCCCTCATCACATTTTCAGGAATATAAAATTTTAGGTGTTACTCACTTCATACACATGAATTCACGGTCAGCGATGCACGGGCCTAAAGACCCTTGTTAAAAGTTCGTCGTGACATGATCTTGTTACTGAATTGCGTAAGTGCCGTTGCTTTATTGTGTGAGCGACCAGTTTGCGCTCGTCAACCATTGACGGAAATCACGATAATCGCGAGCTGACTTTTCATCAAGTGTTTGGTAAGTCAATATATCGGCCAAGACACTATCATCTTCGCTGGAAATATCCAATATTGCGTTAACAATAGCATTTTGAATGCTTGACGGCAAAATAACCGTATCTGGTGAAACCAAAACTTCATTGGGGACGGGTTCCCAAGTTTCTTCGCCATCTAACCAAACCGCAATATCCGGTGTGTCGCCAGTTAAATCAATAATGAGTTCTTCGGTGGCTTCTTCATCTTGGCGATTGTCGCGTTCAAGTTGACGAACAGTTGTGCGCAAGGTGCCATCGGGGATAGCGCCCATATCGCAGGTGCCATCATAAACAGCCAAAACTAACGCTGAATAGTCTTCGACATCAACTACCCCACCTAAATCGATGATGGGATTAAAGCCTTCCGCTTGCATCGTCAGAGCGGGATAAATCCAACTGATTGTGTCATTGGCATCGACACGACACCAAATCTTATTCGTTAATTCGGCAAAACTGACAGGTACAGGCCGTAGCGAACCTGAATAGATAATCTCAAAATTAGTGCGACGTGTTTCCAGCGCGGTTAATTCAACACCTAAATGCGGAATAGCGGCACATTGTGTTTCAGCCGCCACGTAAGTGAAGGCATCCACCCACGCCAAGGTTGGATGTGCCCCGTCACAAATCGCGGCACGAGCTTCTGCCATCGTATCAAAGTTGACAACGTCAACATCAACGCTCAGGGCCTCGTCAAGTATGCTCTCTAAATTATTGAGGGTGCTCGCTGAGGCATCCTTGCCGACAAAGGCAACTTGAATAGTGCCATCGGTAATTGGTGTGACGGTGGGGACATCTGGTAAAGGTGTTGAGCGCACGGTTGGCGTGGCCGAAGGCAGGGGTGTACGGGATGGACCGACCTCGACAGTATCATCGCCACCACCACAAGCAGAAAGGACTAAAACAGTAATCAGAAGACCAGTTAGCGCGCTGAATATATTTTTAGCGTTAATGGCTCACGCTCCTTGAACCCAATATTCTTAATATTGCAGAGTGTATAGCAAGTTTAACGCAAGCGCAAACCAATGCAAATTATCAATTAAGTTAATATGGGGAATCTGGAGACTTAAAGATCGTCCAAACCACCTTTGGTTAAGGCTTCTTGAAAAGCACGCCCAACCATAAGAATATCTTGAACCCAAGCGACAACGGCTTCATAATCCAGATCGTTATCGAACAAAGCTTCAAAAATATCGTCAGGCATATCCGTCAAGAGTTCCGTGCTCAGGCAACTCATGGCTTGTAAAACAGAATCTCTAGATTTCGGGGGCTCTTTTAATGTGGCGTACCACTGTTCAATGATGGGATGAACTTGATGACAAGAAGACCCTGTCTCAAGTTGATCATTTGCCATATTTTCAAATTCATCTAGCCAATCAGGACGTTGTGGATTGTTACTCATCACCGCTTCCTTTAGAACAGTTAGTACTTGTAGTTGTCGCCAAAAAAGTTTGCAACTTGTCAGAAACTTTTTGTACATAATCATACCACCTTGCCAATATTTTCCCTACTGTCTTTACAAAAGATAAACAGGAAAAGTTTAAAATCTTAACGCTACGTTTATGCAATGGTGCCATGATGGGGTGTTGAATTTCTATTGACACCGATTACAATCAGCCTTGATAAAAATTTGATGAACCTAGGATTTTGCATGTTCGATATCTTTCGTGAAAACCCCCGTAAGACTTGGCTAATGGCTTTGGTGCTGATTGCTGTCTCATTAATTTATATGGGATATGTCTTAGATTTAAGCGTAGCCGAGAACGACGGCAAAATTGGCGCGCTCTTGGATGATACATGGATTCATGTGCGCTTTGCTGATCATATTGCGGCAGGTGAAGGTCTGACCTATAACCATAATGAAATTACCTTCGGAGCCACCAGCCCCCTGTGGGTCTATACACTGGGATTTGTCTTCTCGATTGTCAAACCCTCAATCTGGGGTGAAGTTGATATAGCGATTATCCTAAGTCTGATTAGCTATATCATTGCCGTTTTGAGCATCGCCGGATTTGGTTGGTGGACATCGCGCCAATGGTGGGTTGGTCTTGGGGCAGGTCTGATCACCGCTCTGACCGGGCGTTTCCTATGGATGGGTTTCACGGGGATGGAAATCACGACGTTTACATGGCTGTGTATCATGGCGCTGTGGAGTCATAGCTATGATATGCGCGAAAATCGGACTTTTGGCTGGCGTACGGGCATTTTGACAGCTTTAGCAACTTTAGCCCGTCCCGAAGCCTATCTGTTAGCGGTTGTAATTGGATTTGATGCTTTTGTCCTACAAGCCCTGCGTTTGTATTGGCGTGATCGTCAATTTGATTGGACACTAATCCGAAAGCATTGGTTTGGTAATTTGCGCGGCAGTCTAGCTTATATGTCGATTGCCGGTTTATATCCACTCTATTCATTGATTGAAAGTGGGCACCCACTCCCCAACACATTTCGAGCAAAATCGCGTTTAGGGACTGAGTTTCCAACGCTTGAACAATTCACTTGGGTGCCACGCAATGAACACACCATTATCCTTTTCGGACTCGCTATTCTGGGCTGGTTATATCTACTTTGGCAGGCGCGACGACGCGCAGATTATCAATTTGTCTGGGCCATTTGGTATCCACTCTTTGTGCTGGGTGTTTTACTGCAACGGGCTGACAATTTTATTATCAACAACTCGCGGTATTTATCGCCTGTCACGCCTTTTCATGCTCTATTAGCGATGTCTGGCCTGTGGTTTGTGCTTGAATCTGCCCAAAAATATCTAAAATTTGAGCCGAAGCTGTGGGTGAATGTCCTGTTAGTTATCGTACTGGCGGGTTTGGTGTTAGAGCGTGGTTATGATAATGCCACAGGTGTGCCACGTGGTACGCGCCATATTTATGAAATGCATATTGCCGCCGGTGAATGGATACGTGATACGACTAACCCTGATGATATTGTTGCCCTGAATGATGTGGGGGCCATTGTTCATGTTTCAGACCGACGCGTCCTTGATTTAGAAGGCTTGGTTTCACCTGAAGTTATTGAAGCGACCGCAGGAACAGATGATTATACTTGCCCTCATGATCTGGCCTTAACCCGTTTGATGCTGGAACAAAGACCTGTTTATCTGGGTATTTTCCCGTGGTTTTATCCTTGTTTAGCACGTTGGGATAGTGCGTTACAAGCCTTGGTTGATTTCAAAATCACAGGCCCGACAGTTATTGCGAATGGCCAATTGATCATTTATCGGCCTATCTGGGAAGAATTCCCGATCCAAACTGAATTACCGGAAAATCTGGAATCCTCGCTGGCTGAATTTGAAGATGGTATTCAACTGGCGGGTTATACTGCTGAATTGATCGCGCCGAATCAATTACAAGTTGATTTGTGGTGGGTCGCACACAGCACGCCAACTGAAGATTATCATATTTTCGTGCATATTATTGATGGCGAAGGCAACATTCTCGACCAGCATGATAGCCGTCCGCAAGAAGAATATGCAGGTTATGCGCCGGGTTGGTATTTCTCCATGCAATGGTGGCAAGATGGCGATATTATTCGCGACCCCCATGTCATTGTATTGGAAGATCCTAGTATCTTGGAACAAGAAGGTATTGAACTTCAGGTTGGTGTCTATCGTTACAATGATTTTAGCCGATTACAGCGGGTAGATACGGGTGCAAATTATCCTGATTTAGTCCGTTTACCACTTGAACTCGAATTAGAAGGCTTGTTTGGTTAGATCTTAATTTTAGGTGATTTTGAGATTAGGGTTGTGTCCAGAATCGTATTATTCAAGGGGCTAAAGCCGCCTTGTTATAGATTATTGTGGGAGTTACAAGATCATCGTAATAACACGTTATCGTCGTAACAAGGGTCTTCAGGCCCTTGCCTTTGCCAAAAATCATCATACTTTGCTGTGTCTGTGTAAATCAAAAAACCCACCCGTAATTGAGTGGGCTTCGTTTTTATCGAAAGATTTAAGCGCTAGACTTTCTTAGTCACCTTGAACTGAAGCGGAATACCGAGCATCAACTGAGTTTGGGCTTGGATGACCGGAAATGCCACACAGAACAGCGTTAGACTAGGCAACATCGGAATGCTTAGCAAGGATTGAATTTGTTCTTTACGGGTCCGAGTATAGTTCGCTGGCTTAGGCGGACGAATACGCACATCCATAAAGAAAATGAAGAAGGTCAAGACCAACACCATCAAGAAACCAACTTGTAAAGCAATGAAGGGTGGACTTGTTGCTTCTTCCTTAACCAATGCCGGATGCATCAGGGCGGGCAATTGAGTGCCCATCGTGATAATCACCCAGCCTGCCCCAGCCAATAAATTATCGTGAGCCACCCGCCACAACAAACGTAGACCTTGAAAGCGGCTAACATACGGATGTTCTTGGATTTGGGTGAACACGAACCCAATTTCTTTGGCACCCCACGCATGGCGACGGGTTTGTTGATAACGACGTTTCAAGGAACTGAAAACATTGTTACCAGCCGTTGCACTAGCGAGGAAGGGTAAGAAAATCGGACGTAGGTAAAGTTTACCTTCACGTTTGAAATAAGCTTTGATGAACATATGCCATTCATCAGCGATGACATCTGAGTCCCAGTAGCCCGCATTTTCGAGCAATTTAAGGCTCAGTGAATAGGATGACATCGGCAAAGCTTGCCACCACGGCGCGGCTAAATAAGCCAATTCCCACGCCGAAGAGTAGGCATGCAAAATACGCATGAAGGGGTCAATCTTCCATACATTGCTATGATAGCGAATGGGAGCTTGCCAGAAAGCCGAATAGCGATCTTCATCTAAAGCAAATTTAACCGCTAAGGCTTCGAGATAATCAGGATGCCACAAAGTATCAGCATCCATCGTGGTCACAATAATATTATGAACGTCCATCCCCATCTCATCAACAAGTTGACGTTTGGCCCAACGTACCGCCCAAGCCTGATTAGCAGACTTGCATTGCATTTCGTTGTGGAGCCCTTTGGGATGAACAGCCGTCAAGAAGTTCGCAAATAAGGGAGCATATTCTTCTTTTAAAAGATCGCCTTTTTCGATGGCTTCTTGTTCACCAGATTCCATTGCCAAAACAATGGTAATGGTGTCCATTGAATCATATTGTTCGGCTAAGCGATCAAGGGTTTGACGTAATGTTTGAAGTTCTTCTTGGTAATTGGGAATGATGACCATATGGTGGACATCTTCCAACGGTAAGCTGGTTTCATCTGCTTTACGGCGATAATAGCGTTGCCAGTCTCGTTGTTCGTAGCGACGGATAAGGCGTAAGCCCCATACATCGGCTATGCCAGCCAGTAAAAAGCGTGTTGAAGAATACATCGCCAACATGGCCGCCGCCCCCATCATCAACATCGGGGCATACATAGCACCAACCACAACCAAAACTAAGCTTAGCCACGCTAAACCACCAGGAATCGCATCTAGCATCCGCTCTGATACACTTAAAGCAGGCGGTGCAGTTGCAACAGTCGGTGTTGCCCCAAATTGCAGGCTACTGCGACGGCTTCTACGCGGTTGATACGGCAAATTACTACTCCTCGAACTCACCACAATTTCACAAAGATTATAGGTCAATCTCTGAACTTGCCACATGGTGATTTGTACCAAATGCAAGCAAGTCATTTTAACATGAGGCCACGAGGTCGTCAAAACCAACTGCAATTTCCAGCCTCTAAGATTTGAATTTTTGTCGATACTCCCCGAAATTTATATGAGGATAGGATTCCAAGCATAGCATGATTACGCCAAGTTTAGTGTTAATCCCCTATAAATTGGGGGAGGACGGGCTGAAGCTATCGCAAAACACTCTGCGCCAAGCCCGTTTGCCTGAAAATTGGAGATGATATACACTAAATCTTGTGGAGCTTATTTACTTTCATCTAACAACTAAGATACGAACTTAATGGACAATCCCCTATCCCTAAATTTAGCTTATCTACAAGCACATTTGTTGCGGTTAGATTGGCCGTTGCGTTTGGCTGTTCGGCGTGCTCAGCAGGCTGGTTTTGATCCACAAAATGAATTTCAGGGGTTATATATCAGTGAAATTGAACTAGATCGCTATTTGGCCTTAGCACCCGGCATGGGCTTATGGGACAGCCAATATCCATTACCTGAATTTGATGAAAGTTATCAAGCTGAGCAGGAGCGAATTCTACGCCAAATTACAGATTTAGAGGCTACCGCCCAGACCTCAAGTACGCTCCTGCGTCTAGATTATTTACGGCGCGCATTTGAGTTAACACCAGATGATTTTGATATCTTGCTCCTCGGTCTTGCGCCTGCGGTTGATCGACGCTACGAACGTCTTTATGGTTTTCTACAAGATGATGTGACCAAGCGTGAACCGACAGTCAATCTCATCTTGAATTTATTAGGACAAGATTGGGCACGCCGCACGGAGATTCTTAATCGGCTCACGGATACAGCCCCCCTCTTGAAATATGGATTTATCCAACTAACCATTGATAATACAAGTCCCACCCATCCGCTGACACGTCAAATACTGAACGCAGATCCACGTATTGTGACTTATGTGCAAGATATCGACACGTTACCGCAGAAGTGGCAAACTTTTTTACGTGCCCATACAACAACCCATACTTTAGATGAATTGGTATTGGTCGATGAAACACGCCAGAATCTACGTCAACTGATGCAAGATGAAACTGCGATGTTCTATTTTGCGGGCGGATATGGCAGTGGGAAGCGAGCGATTGCGCAAGCTCTTGCTTATGAAAACAATTTTGCACTTCTTGAAATTGATGCTTCCGCCCTTAAAACGCAATTTGCGCGTGAGCTTCATGAATATTTCCCGCTGGCATGGCGAGAAGGTATCATGCGGCAAGCCATTTTGTTTATTTCTCGGTGGGAAACGTTACTCGATGATGATAAACGACCGCCGCATTTTATTTGGGAAGCAGTCTTAAATTATCCATATCCGGTTATTATCAGCGCCCGAACCCCGTGGGAAGCGTTTGGTACGCATCGTCAACGCCCCATGCTTCGTCTTGAATTAGATGTGCCTGACTATCATCAACGTTTGCAACATTGGCAATTCTATCTGACTGAAACTGAGATTGACCCGGCTGAGTTAGCT
>JBNLCD010000134.1:0-11339 GCA_050303635.1 Anaerolineae bacterium | reverse complement strand
CGTGTGCTCTTCCGATCTAATGTTTCACCGAAAAAATATTTAAGATTGTCGATGTTTTCATGAGAGATAAGCTGGCTCTGAGATGGATCATTTACGTTCCAGATAAGCCATAATCCTGTGCGAGTAAATAAGACGCGATGGCCATCCTCAGAGATATCGATGGGGCCACCTGCCACAAAAGTGTCTCCATCAGGATTATCGTCAGATATAATTATTTGATTGTTATCATCGTATTCAAAGTGATATGTATCTAAACAATAGCTTTCCGTAAAATTGTCTACTAAACCAGATACATAACATTGTGTATCGCGACCAAAGTCTCCCGGATACAAGTAAATAAATGCCGAACTATCGGCACTCCACCATATGTTATGGCGTGTTTCAATATAAGGATAGAATCGCCCCCCTATTATGACTTGTTCACCTGTATATAGATCAGAAACTGTTATTGCCATCGGATAAAGATAGGGTGAGCTATTATCATATTCTGTTCCATGTACAATATAGCGTCCATTGGGCGATAAGAATAACTTGGTTCCATCAACTATGCCAAGTTGGTCTTTTAATTCAGCATTAATTGTAGGTTGAAGCGGCCATGTGAAGTGGTAAGTTGCTGCACCAGTTGCTGTATCTAAATCTGTCCAGATGGGATATCCCGGAGGCGCATCGTCTTCCTCATACCACCCTTTACTAAATACAAAGCGTGTGCTGTCACTTGACCAGCGCACATTGTCTATATATGGTGGTGACGTGTCTCTAGTAACATATGTGGGCTCTAATTCCTCAGGTGCTTGAGCCGTAGCTCTACTAAACGCAATGATATATATCACTATAATTATCGGGATAATCTTATTTTTGTTGAACATAGATGTTTCCCTTATTTTCATTGAATTTTGATTCTTAGTTTATAACGAAAAAACACGCTCTCAAATTCCGAGAGCGTGTTCGTATTTCAATGTATTGTGTCCAGCCAGTTTAGGGGATAAACGCGACAGCGACCCCATCGGCCAGATTGGTCATCAAGTATGGCAAAATGCCGAATACGAGAGTAGCCGCAACTGTCAAAATCAAGGCGTAACGCAGTGATTTTGGTTCGGGCGGAACTTCTTCGGTGGTTGTCGCTTCTTCCATGTACATGTTCACAATCACACGTAAATAGTAGAATGCGGAGACCACGCTCGTCAAAACACCAGCCACAGCCAACCATGTTAAGTTAGCATCAATGGCGGCTTTGAAGACGAACCACTTCCCGACAAATCCGGCTGTACCGGGAATACCTGTCAAGCTAAACATAAAGATGGCAGTCATACCCGCCAAAACTGGACTCCGGGTTGATAACCCCTTAAGGTCATCCAACTTGGTGCCTGTTGCGTCATTATGTTCAAGCGCAATCACAACAGAGAATGCCCCGATATTGGTAAAGGTATAGGCCAGTAAATAAATCAAGACAGCTTGCGCGGCTTGATCACCAACTTCAGCGGCACCACCGGCGGCCACGGCAATTAAGAGATAACCTGCGTGCGCAATACTGGAGTAAGCCAACATACGCTTAAAGTCATCTTGCCAGACAGCCACAAAATTACCTAAAACCAAAGTAAGCAAGGCTAAAATTTGGATCGTATCTTGCCAGACAGCCAAATCGTTGCCTGTCAGCGCGGGGATACCAGCCACGAGAACGCGTAACAATGCAGAGAAACCCCCAACCTTAGCGGTAACACTCATAAAAGCGGTTACCGGGGTAGGAGCACCCTGATACACGTCAGGTTGCCACATATGGAAGGGTACAGCCCCAACTTTAAAGCCGAGACCAATAATGATTAACCCTAAACCCGCAATCAAGGTGAATTGGCGGCCAGCTTCTTCTTCAATAATCTCACTGGCACTCGCCCAGATATTGTTAATATCAAAGCTACCAGTTGCACCGAAGACAAGGGCCATTCCATAGACCAAGAAACCTGAAGCAAAGGCCCCCAGCAAGAAATACTTGAGGGCACTTTCTTCACTTTCACGGATTGGACGGCGGAAACTCGCCAAGACATAAAGCGGAATAGAAAGCAGTTCGAGAGCGACGAAAATCATGACCAAATTACGCGAAGCACCCATCAACATTGCCCCCACGGTACTTACGAGGACTAGGCTGTAGTATTCTCCGCGACGGACATTGACTCGTTCAAGATAATCATACGACACCATAATGCCGATTAGAGCAGACAGAAGGGCAATAATATTTACCATATAGGTAAATTGATCAGCAATATACATGCCTTCAAAAGCATTGCCGTCGTGTCCGATACTAATCCAATCTAAGGCTTGGACAAGCGCTACAATAAGCGAAGTGAAAACTCCCGCGCCAGCCAGCCAAGCAGTCAGGTGTTTTTTGTTGGTGGGGATAAACAAATCCACCACCAACAAAATGCTTGTGCCAAAGGCTAAGAGGATAACCGGAAGCGCCGCCCATACGTTTAAGTCATCAAATACAGGTACTTCAAACATAAGGTTGTGCGTCCTTAACGACTCGCGATAGCCGTAGCATCAAGGAATTTAACTAATTCCCCAACGGAGCCATCCATCAAGTTAAAGAAAGGTGCCGCATAAATCCCGATTACAAAAACCATAATCAAAATCGGAATTAAAGAACCAAGTTCGTGCCAGTTCTTAGACCAAGTGAGATCTTCGAGTTCTTTAATTTCGGGCTTTTCGAGCGGACCCATAAAGACTTTGTTCCACATAAAGAGAATATACACAGCGGCGAGAATAACACCAGCGGCGGCAAATGCGGTATACCAGATGCCCAGAACTTCTGAGCCAGCGGAACCCGCCAAAATCGTGAATTCACCGACGAAGCCATTCAAACCGGGTAAACCCATACTGGAGAGGGTAATCACCAAGAACATTGCCGAGAAGAGCGGCATGGCCTTCCAAACGCCACCATAAGCATTGATGGCCTTGGTATGACGACGTTCATAGAGTAACCCGACACCAAGGAATAACCCGCCTGTGCTGATACCGTGGTTCACCATTTGCAAGATCGCGCCTTGGATACCTGCACTATTGAGTGCGAAAATACCCAAAACCACGAAGCCAAGGTGACTTACGGATGAATAAGCAACGAGTTTCTTGACGTCCGTTTGGGCATAACATACCCACGCCCCGTAGACAATCCCAATTACTGCCAAGACAGCAATATAAGGTGCAAAATCAACGGAAGCGTTCGGGAAGAAGAACAAGTTAAAGCGAATTAAGCCGTAGGTACCAAGTTTCAGCAAGACACCTGCCAAAACAACGGAACCAGCCGTTGGCGCTTGTACGTGAGCATCCGGCAACCATGAGTGAAGCGGCCAAACCGGAACCTTAATGGCAAAGGCCAAGAAGAAGCCCAAGAAGAGCAAGCGTTCGGTATCAACGGAGAAATGCAATGCACCCGTGCGGACGAGTTCGGTAATCGTAACGACATCGAAAGTACCAGCACGGTTCCCCAGATATAAAATAGCGAGCAACATCAAAATGGAGCCAGCCATTGTATAAAGGAAGAACTTCACCGCGGCATAGATGCGTTGTTCACCACCCCAAATCCCGACGAGGAAGTACATCGGAACGAGCGTTAGTTCCCAGAATACATAGAAGAGGAACAAATCTTGGGCAAAGAACACACCGAGCATGGCGGTTTCAAGCATGAGCATAAACCCATAATAGAGTTTTACGCGTTCTTTAATCGCTGTAAATGAACTGAGGATACCGAGTGGCATAATAAAAGTGGTCAATAGAACTAGCAAAATACTAATGCCGTCTACACCAACATGATAACTAATGCCAATTTCAGAAATCCATTCATTACGCTGTTCCATTTGCATGCCCGTTTTATCGGCATCGAAGGCCAAGAGCATGACAATTGACAGACCAAAGGTAATCAATGAGGTGATAAAGGTCACCCACTTGACCCGTTCATCAGTCATATTGGGCCAGAACATAATGAAGAGCAAACCCACAATTGGGGCAAACAAAACTACTGTCGTGAGAGAAAGACTTTCCATGTTTTAGAGCTGTCCCCCTGTACCTAAATTCCGACTAAATCGCGGATTACGGGAAGCAGAATAACTACAATCACCAATAATGCTCCGAACAAGAGGGAGAACGCATAGGTGCGTACATACCCTGTCTGAGTATTCCGCAAACGACCACCCGCATTGCGAATGGCTTGGGCAATGCCCATAAAACCCCGGTCAATCGTTTGACGGTCAACCGGATAACTGAGGACTTCCGATGCACCTTGGAAGCCTTGGAAAATGATTTTTTCGTGTACAAAATCGTGCCAGAAACGCCAATCCAATGTGTTCGCTAAGAAGCGGGACGCATGTTGGAAGGGATAGATGATAAAACGGAAATAGCTTTCATCCCAATAAAGGCGGGCGGCAGATAATCCAAAAATAGAAGCTGTTTGGGTATTCCGCGCAAGTGGATCGTCCAATTCCAAAACATCAGCCATTGCCCGATCACTGTAAATGCTGTGAGCCAGACCTATCATGCCCAAAGCTACAATGGTTGCGAACGTCGCTAATAAGAAATTGAAATCACCTGCATGGGCGTGAATAACACTGTGTTCCAGCCATGAGGTAAAGGCGTGCTTGCCGAAGACAAAGTCGATAAGCGGGAAACCTTCCGGAACATTAATCAAACCAAGAAGCGTCGCCCCAACAGCCAAAACCACCAACGGCAAGGTCATCTTCCATGTGTTTTCAGGCGCATGTTCAGCCGCTTCTGTGCGGGGTTCACCGTGGAAGACCAACCGAATTTGACGCCAGATATAGAAGGCGGTGAAGGCGGCGGCGATAATCAAAACAGCTAAGGCCAAGTAACCTTTAAGTTCACCTTCATCAAAGCCAACGACAAAAGAGTCAGCCAAGATTTCATCTTTTGACCAGAAACCCGCAAAGGGGAAAACGCCAGCCAAAGCTAACCCACCAATAAGATAGGTCCAGTAAGTGATTGGCATTTTCTTAGCCAAACCACCCATGTTACGCATATCTTGTGGGTCAAAGGTGTCTTCATGATGATCGTCACCGTGATCGCCGTGGCCATGATGTTGGGCATGGTGGTGCCCATGTTCAACGCCATGAATAACAGACCCTGAGCCCATGAAGAGCAACGCTTTAAAGAAAGCGTGGGTGACGAGGTGGAACATCGCGGCGGCATAAGCGCCCAGACCAACGGCGGCAACCATAAAGCCGAGTTGACTGACCGTACTATAAGCCAGAACCTTCTTAATATCCCATTGTCCCAAACCGATGAAGCCAGCGACTAGTGCCGTTGAAACACCGATTACAGTCACAATAAATGACGTGAGGTCCGCATTGTAGAATAGTGAGTTAGAACGCACCATCAAATAGATGCCTGCCGTAACCATCGTTGCGGCATGGATGAGCGCACTCACAGGGGTAGGACCTGCCATCGCGTCTGGCAACCAGACAAACAACGGAATTTGTGCACTTTTACCTGTTGCCCCTAAGAGGAAGAAGAGCGTAATCAAAGTGACAACAGTTTCAAACGGCAGATCGAATGGGCCTAAGTCGACCCGGTGATCACCTTCGTGAAGCCAAATTTCAGCTTGGGTAAAGACACCCATCGATTCAGCTTCCGTGGCAAGTTCATCACCATGACCAGCCTCAGCATGTTCGCCGCCAGCTTCTTCATCAAGTGCAAATACAGGCGCAGGTTCTTCACTAAAATGAACTTGAAAATGTTCATTTGGCTTATAGTAATCTAAGGTACCAAAGGTCCAGAGTGTCAAGAAGATACCCATCAAAATACCAAAGTCACCGACACGGTTAGCAATAAATGCTTTACGTGCCGCATTACTATTTGCCCACCCAACGGTTCCTTCCGTTTCGTGTTTTCCGTCTTTATCAAACCAGAAACCGATCAGAAGGAATGAACACAAACCAACGCCTTCCCATCCGACAAACATCATCAGGAAGTTGTTGCCCGTGACCAAAATGAGCATAAAGAACAAGAATAAATTGAGGTACACAAAGAACCGGGGGAACAAAGGATCCCCGTGCATATACCCAACTGCATATAAGTGAATGAGTGTCCCCACCCCGGTGACGACGAGCATCATAGTCACGCTCAGCGTATCGACCCGGAATTGCCATGGAATGTCAATGCCAGCGGCGGGAACGCGTATCCAACTATCTACAATTGGCATATTGACGATAGTGGGTTCAAAGTGATTCGCCACTAACGCCGACCACAGCAACAGCGATACGACAAAAGCGAGACCGCTGGCGGTCACAGCGACCATACCAACGCCACTTTCGCCGAGGCGCTTGCCGAGGAATAAGTTAATCAACAACCCCGTTAAGGGTAAGAAGATTAACAACGGTACTGCAGTAACAAAATTTTCCATATAGCGTCTTTGCTCCTTAGCAATGTTCGCTCAGGAACCGAATTAGCCTTGCATCGAGTGTAAATCGTCAACATTTGTGCTATGTCGTGAACGAGAGATCGCCACAATCAAAGCGAGACCCACCGCAACTTCAGCGGCGGCAACCGTCATGATCATGAAAACCATTACATGTGCATCAGAATTCTGCCATTGTCGGGCAAACGCCACCAACGCCAAATTCGCTGAATTTAACATCAACTCAATTGACATGAAAATCAAAATGGCGTTGCGACGGAGCAAAACTCCCATTGCGCCCAGTGTAAACAACACGGCACTTAACAAAACAAATAGTTCGTTGGCGACTTCTGGATTGCCCATTTTCAATCGCCTTTCTTATTCTTCCGCTTCAGAGCGGGTGCCATCTAACATTTCTTGGTACTCCTGAACAGTCGGGGTACCTTCAATCGCCGCCATCCGACGGACACGCTGTGGCATACGTTGTCCAACCGTACCATCAAGATTGTTGGTTAAGACAATTACGCCCACCATGGCAACCAACAGAAGCATCGCCACAGCTTGGACCGGAAGCATATAGTCCGTGAACAAACTGCGTCCTAAGCTTTGTCCACTACCAAATTGATCACGGTTAGGCGTGCTTAAAACAATTTCAATAGGCCGTAAACTACCATTGCGCGTATCGGCTGAAATAACCCATAGTTGGCTGGTATTCGACTTGAAATCATGCTCAGCTATCTCAGCGACGGGTTCAACGTCAATATCACCATCTTCTGAGGCATCCAAAGCCGATTTAATTTCACCCGCTTCAAATGCACCAAGAGCATATTCGCCTTCGCGCATGACCTTTATGGATGATGCTTTGCCGTAGGCAACATCTTCAATCAACATAATCGGGTTCTCACTTGGAATGCTGATATCCGCTACATCAAAAGTACACGGCTGATCAGCACAGGGGAACACATTTAAGACGATTAAGTTGGTATCATCTTTGTTTTCAACGGCATCTAAAGTGCCTTCAACCTTAATCGCTTGCAAATCAGTCCCTGCCATATTAGGAGCAATAACCAATGAAATTACCTCGTCATCGTCCAAAAAGAAGGGTGCTTCAAACAGCGATGTATCAGTTGCAGGGTCAGCCCCGTGGGGCATAACAACAGCGGTATATTCACCAGTCGCAAATTCCTCGTATTCCGATGTTTCACGGAAATTCAGTCCATCCGCAAGCAGTTCCCCATTTGCATAGACATCGACAAGTTCAACATCCCCGACAGCATGGACAACGCGTAAAAGCGGGTCATGTGGTTCGGGTTCGTTCGCGCCAACATCACTTTGCACAATAGCCACACTCGCCACAAACAAAAATATGGTGGTAATACCAACTGCGGCAGGTGTGAGCCACGGGAATTGCGGTGAGGTTTCTGGGGTGAGCTTTTCCGCCCCTAATAGCATGATTACGAACAGGAACAAAACCATAATTGCGCCTGCGTAAACCGTAATCTGTATCATTGCCAAAAATGCCGCGTTCAACATTAAATAGAAGAACGCCACACAGGCAAAGTTCAAAATCAAAAAGAGCGCACTATGGACAGCATTTTCACTGACAAGCATCATCACGGCGGCAAGGACTGCGATTGCGCCAACGATGATAAACAGTGCGAGTTCTACTCCTAACATTCACATATCCTGTGGTGAAAATTAGTTCTAATTGTCTAAAAAAAGACTTTGTGCAGTTTATCTCAAATCAAGCGTTCTGCCAACTGTTGACCTACTATTTGTCACAATTGTCTAGCTTGTTGAACGGTGAATTTCACTCACCACTGCCAAACCTAAGTTTCTAAATTCTTTGCACACAATAAAGGGCAGGAACGCGCCTACCCTTTGTTGATTTCATAAATAACCCTAGCGGGTTACAATGGATTTTCCATGTCTGGAATCGGACGATCAAATTGACCAGCTTCCACTTGTTGGGGAGTACCGGGCATATCTTCCGGCGGATTGTCAATCAGCATATTCTTGGTATAAATAGCATCTCGACGATCCGTGAAGGATAATTGATAGTCATGTTCAAGCACAATCGCTTCGGTGGGGCAAGCATCTTCGCAATAACCACAGAAGATGCACCGCAACATATTGATTTCATATGTTTTGGCATAGCGTTCACCGGGGCTGTACCGTTCATCATCTGAATTTTCTTCAGCTTCAACCCAAATGGCATCAGCTGGACAGGCGGCGGCACATAGCGCACACCCAATACATTTTTCTAACCCATTGTCGTAACGTTTCAGGGCGTGACGGCCTTTGAAGCGTTCCCGTACGGGGCGACGTTCTTCAGGATAACTATAAGTCGCATTCGCCTGAAAAACGTGTTTTAAGGTTGTCCATAATCCACTAAACATCGTAGCGTCGTCCCTTTATCTACCTAGACTTCTTGTTCCGAAGAATCACCCTTGAGTTGCGCTAGCAGATTCTTATTGAATTGAACCAACGCAAACGGAATTGCAATTAATGCCCCAACCATTTGTAAGATAATGAAAGCAAAGCCACGGTTATTGGGCAAAACTTCCGTTTTCACACCCGGCGTTGGTGTGGCCGGGGTGAGTTCACGATTGAGCAAGTAGTAAAATACTCCCAACAAAATCATGAGCATGCCTGCCGAAATACCTTGAACAATTTGGCCACCACCTTCATCGGTGATAACAACTGTTACAGCGGTCCAAACCACAGACAACATGGATAAGGGCAACATAACTTTCCAGCCGAACATCATCAAGCGGTCATAGCGGAAGCGGAAAACGGTCCCACGCACCCAGATCATGAACATCAGGAAGAGCACAACTTTGCCAGCCAACACGGGTACAGCCAGAATTGGCGCACCTTGAACAAGACCAAAGCCGTCATCATAACCACCGAGGTAGAGTGAACTAAAGATCACACTAATCCCGATCATATTGATATATTCAGCCATGAAGAAGAGGGCAAATTTCATGCCACTGTATTCAGTCATGTGACCTGCAACCAACTCTTGTTCGGCTTCGGGCATATCGAAAGGACCACGGTTAATTTCAGCCATCATGGCAATCCAGAGCAAGAGAGCCGCCAATGGATTACGCCAGACGTACCAGTTAAACAAACCAGATTGGTCTTGAATAATATCGCCGAAACTCAATGAACTGGCCAGCATAACAGGCACGGCAAAGGTTAAGCCCATGCTCAATTCGTAGCTGATCATGCTCGCGCTAGAACGCAACGCACCAAGAATAGCATATTTATTATTACTGGCCCAACCGGCTAAGGTTACTCCGTAAACACTGATGCTCGTGACAGCCAAAACCCAGAGAATACCTACATTCGGGTCCATGAGTCCTTGCGAAACGCGATACCAGTTCCCATCAAACCAGGGAATGACCAAACTTGGTCCAAGTGGTACCGCCGCCAGCACAATGAGCGCGGGCACCACTTTCATCACTGGCGCAAGATAATAAACAGGCTTGTCTGCATTGGTCGGAATGACTTCTTCTTTGAAGATCAATTTAATGCCGTCAGCCACGGGTTGCAATAACCCGAAGGGGCCCGCACGGTTTGGCCCGACGCGGGATTGAATGGCGGCAATAAAACGCCGTTCCAACAATGTGGTATAGGCAAACCCGGTCAGCAAGATGAAAAAGATTAACGCCGTGCTGAGAATAGCGTGGGTAGTGGTACACGACGCGCTGGACGTGCATTCAATAATCACGCTAGGATCATTGGGTGCTAAAAAGTCAAACATTTCGTTTAATTATCCTTCAGCCGCAACTGGCTCTGCAATGATTTCAAGAGTCTCAATCGGAGCAGGTACATCGTAACCGGGTGCATCTGACATGCGGCGCGGCATCAACACAAATCCTTCAGGTGCGGTGTCGCTGACCACTGCTAATGCTTCATAACGATTGCCATCAACGGTTATGGCAAGCTTGCCACCATCGACCACATTTTCTTCGCTGGCCGTAGCGGGGTTGATTACAACATAGGCTTCGCCTATCCGTTGATTCATCATTTCACTATATTTAAATTGCCAGCCCTTATCATAAAGACGGGTGATTGGCAGTAAGGTTAAGCCTTCATAGCTTGTCTTGGCGTCATTGACATCAAATAAGCTAGCTTCACCGGATTCGCTGGCCGCAGGATATTGAACCCCTAAGCCACCGTCATTCTTGTAGGCAGTCCCACCATAATACAGGTCGTCGCCACCCACATCCGGGAATTGGCGTTCAACTTGAGCCATTGCTTTATAACTTATATCAGCATAACTTGGCAAGTTTTGGGCGATTTCAGTCATAATCGCGGCGGCGAGGCGCAGTTGCGCGGAACCATCCACGGCATTGCGTAATTGACCAAATGATTTCCAATCGTCTTGGCTTTCACCGACGACGCTTTGGGCGGCATAGAAGCGTTGAACACGACGTTCGCCGCTAGTAAATGAACCATGACGTTCCGCAAAGCTTACACTCGGCAAAACAACATCTGCAATTTCAGTTGTCGCTGTTTCAAAAAGTGATGTTACGACGGTGAACTTGGCTTTGCCCAATTTATCAGCACGGACATCTTCACCAAGCGGGTCACAACCAGCTATGAAAAGAACATCCGGTACTTTGTTGTAAATATCAAGGGTTGCTTCAGCACTGTAGCCCATATCCAAAGCACCTTGAACATTCGCGCCCTCCCAAACAGCCAAAAGACCATTATTCGGGCGACCAACATGCTTGGAATCAATGAGCAAGTTCGCGCAGGCTTTCATTAATTCGCCATGTTCAGCGAGCGTTAAGCCATCATTGCCGCAAATTACAACTACATTTTCAGAGTCGGCAATGAGTTTCTTCGCATCGCTCCAACCAGAACGAGCGCGGCCCTTGTAGAGACTTTGCACTGCATTGGCGGCTTCACCATAATCATAGGTGAGGCT
>JBNLCD010000133.1:0-11397 GCA_050303635.1 Anaerolineae bacterium | reverse complement strand
TTAGCATGCTTGTTTTTATAAGTAGCGGTATGGCTTCAGCCTACCGCGCTTCTTGGTTATTAACCCATTATTTTTGCCTCCCAATATCAATATTTCATTTGTTTCGTCCACATCAATGGGGTGCCGACGTAATTCTTATATCCTTCCGGCATACTGATAAAGGATATAGCGCATCAGGTTATATCCTTTACTTTTGGAGAGAAAGTTGAGCATCGCAAAGTATGGCCGGAATTGAAACACCGTTGCGCATTTATATTGTGGCGGATAATCCTTTAGCACGGGTCGGCTTAAGTAGCTTGCTGATGGAACAAACGGACTGTGGGGTGGTTGGTCAGGGCGCGGATGATGTTGATCTCATCGGGAATATCGAGATTTATCAACCGGATGTCGTACTCTGGGATATTGATCTGGTTAGTTTGGCCGAGGCGCAAAATCTCGCCGATTTGCTCGAACTTGATTTGCCGCTGGTCGTCATGGTTGGCGATACCCAATTAGCCAGCGAATTATGGCAAAGTGGGGTACGCGGTTTGCTGTGGCGCGATACGAATGCCGAACGTTTGGCGGCGGCCTTACAGGCTACTTTTCAACAATTAACCGTCATTGATGAACCGCTTGTCGAGGCTCTCAATGCCCTCCATATGCCCACGCTTGAACCCCTCGCTGAAGCCTTGACCGAACGGGAACTTGAAGTTCTCAATTTATTGGCGGAAGGCTTGTCCAATAAAGCGATTGCCTATCAATTGGGCATTAGCGACCACACCGTTAAATTCCACGTGACAGCCCTGCTCAATAAACTCGATGCGCAAAGCCGCACCGAAGCTGTTGTCAAAGCCACGCGCTTGGGCCTTATCCTGCTCTAGGAAATTCATGACGCCGTCGCCTGAAAAAAATTTCCAACACACTGCATAAGGCAAGCATGCCAACATTGGCAATTTGCAGAGAAGTGGGATGCCACGGCATACCGAATGCATCCACGACAAATAAATTATCCTGACAGCGATTAGGGTAAACACACATATCTAAATCACTGATATCACCTAACTTAGTCAAATCCGAACCATCCGGTCGCATTTTGTAGAGATAGGCCTGTGCGTGATTATTCACCGAGCGAAAATAGAGCCACTCACCATCTAAGGAATACGCTAAAAAATAATTGTAGTCATTGAGATTCGCCAAGGCTTCAACATCATAGGTGGTTGTGTTCAGGCGATAAATCTGATGGCCATCTTGAGTGTAGTAAATCCACTGCTGATCGGGCGAAAATCCCCACATAAAGGTATGGAGAGCCAATATTCTGCGGCTAAATAGGGGGTCTTGGGATTCGCTGATATATAAATCTGACCACGCTTCGTCGAACACAGAGTCGTAAAATACCGGCGTATATTTTCGATAATAAAGGGTTGTGTCGTCCGCCAGATAGCCCAGTAATTGAACGCGCATTGAACTGTCGTCCAGCATCTCTTGCGCGGTGCCATCTACGCGCACCCGATAAAACCTCCACAGCAGAGATTGCGCCGGGTCGGGTTGATCCATGACAAAACAATAAATCCACACACCATCTGGTGAAAAGCCTAAAACCTCTATCCGCGCATTTTGCTGATTAAAATAAATAAGACTCTGAAAATGCCCGGTTGAATCCGTCTGATACAATGCGCTAGCATACAAACCCGTTTGGGCACCCCGAAAATGACCATAGCCATTTAAGATCTGCATGACTAGTGTCTCTTGGCCGGGAATATTACCCACAAACCAGTTATTGAGATTCGGTGAAATCGTCAGACGCTCTTTTTGGGAGCCATCCGGTTTCATCCGGAACACTTCCCACCAATACGAATGTGCTTGCCAAGTTCTATAAAAGGTTCGCCAATCGCCAGGTAGGCCATAATCTCGCCGCTCGGTTAGCGAAGCATAGGCTTTTTCTGAACTATAATAAATCCACGCCGCATCTGGTGAAAAACCACTTAAATAATCATCTGAAAATTCATCGTGCGTCAAATTTTCAACATGGGCGAAGTCAGCCAGTTGGAGCCGATAAATATCACGGGCATAATGACGGCCCTCATATTTTTGTTCAGCTAAGGCGTCAAAATAGAGCCACTGCCCATCAGATGACAGTGTTTGGACGGTGCCATTCACGATGCCGGGTAATTGACGATAGTGGCCATCTTGGACATGTAGGATATATACTTGAGAGCGCCAATCTGTTGTGTTGTTATCGAGCGTATTTAACAACATCCACTCCGTCGGCACCGACCGTACATCTTGTAGAAATAGGGTGAAGAGCAGTGTCACTAAACAAAATGGCACCACAAAATAACGCAAAAACTTAAACATACGCACGCTTTTCTGAAGGTGCCCCCCCTTCAGCTACTCCACATTAACTATAAAATAATTCCGACACGTTCTAAAGAACGCTTCACCTGCGCTTAGACGGTGCTGTCTCTTCCTGTTAAGCAAACTCCTAGCCGCGATTAATTAAAACGATGCCGCCAATAAGCGCACCAACGCCCAGCATTTTTAGCGCTGAAATGGGATTGGTGGGCAAATTGAACCACCCAAAATGTCCGGCGAGGATAGCTAACAATAGTTGCCCACTCAGTGCATAAGACAAAACCGGACCAATGCCCATTTTGGGAATCAGCCAGTAAAAACTAGCCACGCCAAATGTGCTAAAGAGTCCACCGATAAACCACAAGTAAAACGGCACTTCGCGTACTTGCTGGGTAGGGAGAGGGTCTTCACTGGTGGTTACTAAGATAACGAGTGTGAAAATTAGGCTACTGCAAAAGGCAACACTGCTCGCAAGGAGTGGATTTTTGAGGATCACCCCTAATTGGGCATTAAAACTGGCTTGGGTGGCAATCGCCGCACCGGCCATTAGTGCCATGAACGGCCAAAATATGTGGTTCAAGTTAATCTCCTAATCGCTTGATTTCATCTATCCATCCAACCGAGTGTACGAGAACTTGAAACCACTTGCATTTACATATGTTGATGAACGTGAGTTTTGGTCAAGTAAGAGCCTGCGTTCACGTTTGATAGTCTACGACTCCGCCAGTTTTTTACGGATGCGGCTGAGTTGGGTGGGCGTAATACCCAGATGGGATGCAATATGATACTGCGGTAAACGCGGTTCTAGCTCAGGATAGGTCGCTTGAAAATCCAAATAGCGTTGCATGGCATCATCTTGAACCAAGGCCACTTCGCGCTGTTCTTTTTTGATTAACCAGTTTTCCTCTAGATATAAGATATGAAACCACTTCAGATCATTATGTAAATCAAGTAAATGTCGATATGCTTGAAAATTAATTTCAATTAGAAAAGTTTCTTCAAGCGCCTGAATCGAAAAGCGTGACGGTTGATTGGCGAGGAGCGCCACCATTGAGCCGGGAAATGTATTTTCATAAAAGAAAATTTTGTTATATTCGTGGCCATCCATATCCGTAATATAAGCGCGCATCAAACCTTGGTGGATGAATCCAAAGGCGTGGGGAACTTCGCCTTCATGCACCCAAAATTGATTCGGTTGCAAAATGCGATGCCGACAAATTTGTTTAAGATTCAGCCATGTTTTTGCGGAGATTTGATAATAGTCTTGCAGAGCGTTGGACAATGCATCAAAACTAGCTTCAACGATGGTCGGGTGTTCACGCATCAATTGTCTCCTTGCTTAGCGGCGAAATAGGCTTTGTTATCCCTGTTTAGGGCGAGATGACAAACCCATATTTGAATTGACATATTAGCTCATTTGTTCTATGATTTTTATGGGAATGGATGTTCCCTGGAAATCATAAATGAAGGAGACTCAGGATGCAACTGACTGCCAGTGGCACATTTGAAGTGAATCTTACCCCCGCCACCCGTGATGAAACGGCCCGTCAAACGGGGATTGGCCGGATGATCATTGATAAGCAATTTTTCGGTGATTTAGCGGGTTTCAGTAAAGGGCAAATGCTCACGGCAATGACGGCGGTTGAAGGTTCCGCGAGTTATGTCGCGATTGAACATGTCACGGGCATCCTTGCTGGCAAAGAAGGTAGTTTTGTCCTGCAACACAACGGTGCCATGACCAATGAAACATCTGAACTCACCATTAGTGTGGTTCCCGATTCGGCCAACGGTGAATTGGCTGGGTTGCGTGGCACGATGACGATTAATATTGAAGATGGCCAACACTTCTACGAATTTACCTACACCCTGCCCAAATAGTCGAAAGTTTATGCTGATGAGTAGTCAAAAGCCGGTTGGTAAAACCAAGAGTCAAGGTTGGCAGGTGGGTGTCCAGCGCCTTTTTCCGCTGAATAATTGGGAAGCATGGGAGATGATGCTCAAAGCGCTCCATCTTGATGACCCAACATTCCCCGATTTTGCGAAAAAAGTGGCCTTTGAAACGGACACCAAAACGCAGGTCGAGATTCGGAGTATTGAAGAAGGGGCACTCCTGCGTATGAAGTGGCAACCCGAAGGCTGGGAAAATAATTCCACCTTACAACTCCGGTTTATTCCTTCGCAAAAGGGGACGCGCATCAGTATTCATCATGAATGGCTTGTAGATGCTGAACAACGCGAGGCCATGCGGGTACAGTGGACTGAATTGCTTGCAAAATTGCACGCCGTTGTTTCGGCGTAAATGGCGAGAAATTGAAGAAAACCCCCTCCGACCTACGGCCACCTCCCCCGAACACAGAGGAGGCTGGGACGCGTACAGCGACAGAGGGGGTATGATTTTAAGTCTGTTTGCGGCCTTTAACTTCGCCGCGACAATGCGGTGCCCCACACTGACATTCAAATGTCTTAAACAGATAATCCTCGGTTTGCGCATAATCCATCGTGATAAAATCACCCGGCGCAATTGGTGCAATGGCAATGAACAAACGCCGCGTCATGTCGCAGGTTGCATTTGGATCGCACGAATGGAGGACTTTGCCCATAAAATAGGGGTCATGGAGATGTAAACCTTCATGCACTTGCAAGGTAAATTGCGTGATTTCGCTGGTAAAAAATCCGGTAAATCCAAAAAGAATATCCCCCGGCATAAAATGACACCGGGTTGTGACGCCCTCGCCCACACTATCCCCAACTTGCGTGATCGCAAAACGGTCACGGGTAGGTTCAAACGGGAAACGGGGTAACGCCTCTGGATAGAAACGTTCCGAAACATCGAATAGGGTTGGTCGTGTTTGAGTTGCTGTTAACATGATGATGTCTCCCGTTGAAATGTCTATTTTCTGAGCAAAACTTGCCACGTCATATTGGCTGGATTAAAAGTTTCTTGCAAAACTTCCAAAACGGTCAATTCGTTGTAGCCCTTACAGCTAAACACATCGAGATAGAGATCGCGCGCCATATCATTCGTATGCACGGTGATCGCGCTGGTCTCAATTAATTGCACGGCTGAGATACCCTCTTCAATGCCTTGCCCAAAGCGCGCCACAATGGGCTCACCATAAGCGACCATATCAATTTTCGCGACCAATTCGGTCAAAAATTCGGCAATGCGGCTGACCGCCAACAAATTGTCATTGCAACCTGTCGCCGTCAAAACCAGATGCTTGCCGTAATAGTGCACACCATCAACCACAATGCGTTTATACTCAACCTGTGGTGGAGTTGTTAAAGCCATCCTGGGCCTCCTCTTTAATTGTCTAATGCCAGTTCGTTCCGGCAGTGTTTGTGGAGAAATTTACAATTTAGTTGCCACGGCGAAGAGCACGCCGGGATAATTGCGTTCGTCATGATTATCAGCGGGGGCGCTGGTAATTTGAATAGATTCCGGGGCATAACCCGCGGCAATCAGTCCTTGGCGTAAGTTGGCTTCATTCATATAAACATTGGGATAACGAACGCCCCAATATTCACAATGATCCACTTCTTGCAAGGCGGCTAAACTCAGCGTACCTTGCGGACGAACGTGTGTGCTGAGTGATTTGAGGAAACTCAGCCATTCATCATAATCGCCTGTCACTGAATCGAGGCAATAATTGCTGATCACCACATCATATTGCAGGCCGGTGGCGACCGGCGGATGGTCGTAAATATCACCAACAATGACTTGTGTCACCTTATTACGTAAAGCCAGCATCCGGTCATCAATGGCGGCTTCATCGGGTTCGGCGATGCCTTCCAGCCGGAGGGTAGCTTCCGCATAGGGTCGCCAGTCAAACTTGTCGGTATGCCCTGCCAGCCAATAACTGACTAGATTGCGATTGATCGGCACATATTCGGCGAAATGAATTTCCGAGGCAACGCGCGCGGCACTCAGCATGCCCACTAAAGTTGGCCCGCCCCCAAATTCGAGGACTGTGCAACCGTCGGGTTGATGTTCGAAAACATGGTGTAGGAACTGGAGTAAACTAAACGCTTCTGAACCTATTTCTTGATAGAAGGTTTGGAGATAGAGCAGAGGATCGAATTCGTCATAATGGTCGTATTCGTCAATATCATTGGTCATCTTTGGGTCAAAGCACCCTCCTTTGGCGTCACTATTTAATATTGGATATACACTCATAGATTCTATGATGATTTTTCAAAAATGCAATCATTTCTTAGCCTACTCAAGATGAGAGTTTGGCAAAGTTCTTGAATAAGGTTTTATTTCCAGAGTTTATGTAAATTTCTGGCGGGATTCTGGCCCTCACTCCTTGCGTCCTTCACAAGGGTAGTTTTTTAGGGGAGGCGAAATAGACGCGGTGGCCAAATCGCTACGGATTTATTCGCGGGCGGCTGATGGGCTAGAACCATTATCCCAAAATTGAGAGATAGCCATCAGTTAATATGCCACTGCCACCCATTGGTTTGAATTTTATTAGCGTTGTTACAGATGCTTGCTATAATCATAGATAAGGTTAAGGAATGGAGCCTAAAATAGAATATGGGAAAAAACAAGCGTTTCTACCAGCGAATCAGTCTTTTTATGTTTGTGATGGGCTATGTTTTGTTGACCGGTTGTCAAACAAATAATGAGCCGACGGCGACAATTCCTCCGGTGAAAACGGCCCGTCCCACATTTACCCCTGACCCTTCGGTCGATCTCACCACCGAAATGAAGGCGTCCCAAGAATGGAATATTGTCTTTATTCCCAAATATGTTGTCTTCGCTGATGACACAACCTCGCCGTATTGGACAACCACATGGAACGCCTTACAACAGGCGGCCGACGAGTTTGGCATTAATATTGTGCGCTACCCACCGCGTATTCTCTGTGCGGATGATTTAGCGGGCTGTGTCCGTGAGCAGATTCAATTAGTGGATGATGCCATCGCCGCCGGCGATGTGGACGGCATTATTATTGGGGTGCGTGATTCCAACCGGATGGTGCCCGTTGTTGAAAAGGCCATGGAAGCGGGTATTCCAGTGGTCGCCATTGATACACCCGTGAATACCGATAATCTTTTGACCTATATTCAATTTAGCAATTTTGAAGCGGGCAAGTTGCTGGGTGAATGGATAGTCGACGAAATTGGCGGCAGTGGCAAGGTCATCGTGGGCACCGGCCCCACCTTTGAACAAAATGCAGTCGATCGGCGCAATGGCTATTTGGCAGGTCTTGAATCCGGTGATATTGAAATATTGGAAGTTTTCGATATGGGCTGGGACAATGACTTGGCCAACACCACCGTTGCCCAATGGCTAGAAACCTACGACGAGATAGATGCCATCATGTTCCCCAATGATGATACGGCAGTCAGTGGCGGTATTCTGGCTATTCAAGATGCCAAGCGCACGGAAATTTTGGTAACAGGTTTTGATGCCAACGTCGGTTTAGATGCTATTCAACAAGGGACGATGGATGCCACCATTGCCCAACCCATTGATCTCATTAGCCGGATGGGGCTCCAACTTCTCATTCGCCATCTTGAAACCGACGAAACTTTTCCGCCGATTGTTGATTTCCCAATGATTCCGTTGATTACAGCCGACAATATTGATGAATATCTCAACTAAAGATCTGCAAACTTAATGAAAATCGTGCCCAAAATACAGGAACTCTCCATAAGCAGAGCCCTTACACGCCGTGTGATGTTTTTAAGTTTCATTGCGGGATTGGGCGTCATCCTTGTTATGGTTCTGGCTTTTATTGCCACGCTGGAGAGCGCGGAAGCCAATATGCAAGAAAATGGCATTGAGTCAGTCTCGACGCTCGACTTATTTCTACTCAATCTCGAAAGCGATATGCTGGCGACAAGCTCATCGGTGGCCAGTAGCAGTGATGTCCGCGCGACCTTGTTGCAAATGCGGATTCGGCATCCTGAAATCTTAGACGTGTTGCTTCTTGATGAAGAGGGCAATGTCATTGCTCAGCGGAGCTCAATTGGCCGTCCCCATACAGAGAATATTCAAGATACACCGTGGCAACCGATCCTAGACGACAATCTGGACGGGATTTATATCAGCCCCCTTATTTTTGACGATCAAATTGCCTATTTGGAGATGGCGGCCACCGCTACGGATGATATCGGTCTGCCCGTTGGAACGCTGTTGATTCGAATTGATTTAACCGATTTATGGACCTCGACCATCAATCTGCGGATTGGCCAGACAGGTTATGTTTATATTGCCAGCCATGATGGGCAAATTATCGCCTATCGTAACCGGAGTTTAATTACCAAGGGCAATAGCCTCGCCGAACATATCGGGCGCTTACCGGATGAATTGGCAAGCACTGACCATAATTATTATCGTGGCCTCAATGGTCGTTATGTTTTGGGCAAAGCCTATCCGATGACTTCAACCGATTGGTATGTTGTCGTGGAACAACCCGTCGCCGAAAGCCTCGATAAATTTTTAATGACGATGGTTGTTTTGATTGCCTTGCTAGCAATGGTCGCGGTCTTGCTCATCAATATCAATATTTTTGTGCACCGCCGTATCACGGTGCCGTTGCAATCTTTTAGTCAAGCCGTGCAAGAAATTGAGAGCGGCAATCTCAATACGCATTTAGAATTGCCCCATCAGGATGAATTGGGTCAACTTGGGGGCTTATTCAACAAGATGTCAGATCGGTTACAAGAAGTTTTGGCCAATCTTCGGCATGAAGCGGATCGTGTGCAACAGATTATCAATACAGTGCCTGAAGGCGTCGTGCTTCTCGATCAGAGTTTTGCGGTTGTTTCGGCTAATCCAAGTGGCCAAGCTATTCTGGCCATGTTGGCTGAGACAAAAATTGGCGATACGCTGAATCAGTTGGGGGACCAGTCGCTGGCCGATCTTCTCCAACCACCGCCCTTGGGCCAGTGGCATGAAATTGACGCCCAGACCAGTCCCAAAAAACTTTTTGAAGCCATTGCCCAACCCATTGAAAGAGGACCCATTCCCGGAGGTTGGGTGCTTGTGATGCGCGATGTTACGCAGGAGCGCGAGCAACAAACCCGTCTCCAAAATCAAGTTCGGTTGGCCTCAATTGGTCAACTAGCCGCCGGAATTGCCCATGATTTCAATAATATTCTGGCAGTGATTTCGCTCCGCGCCGATATTATTAATCGCACCGAAGACCATCTGTCGGACGTGGCGCGTGAACGTCTCCAAACAATCCTCAATCAAACCCAACATGCGGCTGAACTAATTGGCCAAATATTGGATTTCAGTCGACAATCGGTGATGAAACGTCAACCGCTGGCGCTCAATTCTGTACTCAAAGAGCAAATCAAGTTATTTGAGCGGATTTTGCCCGAAAATATCCATATTGAGTTTCACCCCACCGCCGAACCATGTTTTGCTTTGGCCGACCCCACCCGTATTCAACAAGTCACGATGAACTTAGCCATTAATGCGCGTGACGCCATGCCCGATGGTGGCCAACTGATTCTCACAACAGCCCGTTTGAGCCTCGATGAACAACAAGCGGCCTATTTAGGTCTTGATGCCGGTGAATGGATTGAATGGCGAACGACCGATACGGGCTCGGGTATTCCGCCCGACATTTTGGATAAAGTCTTTGAACCATTTGTAACAACCAAAGCGCCGGGTAGTGGAACAGGTCTGGGCCTGTCGCAAGTTTACGGTATTGTCAAACAACATAATGGTCATATTGAAATTAAGTCGGTCATGGATAAAGGCGTTACTGTGATTATTTATTTACCCGCTATCGTACGCGAGAATGCACGTAGCACAGGCGAGCATCCATCCGGCCTGCCGCATGGTACGGGTGAAACGATTCTGCTGGTTGAGGATGAAGAAAATATCCGCACGGCCTTGCGTGAAATCTTAGAAAATCTTGGTTATCGCGTCATCATTGCCCGGAATGGTAAACAAGGTTTACACCTTTGGATTGAACATAAGGCCAGCATTGCGTTGGTGCTGAGCGATATTGTGATGCCGGAAATGAGCGGTTTGGAACTCTTCGCCAAATTAATCGTGCTTGATCCACAGGTCAAATGTATCTTGATGACCGGTCATATTTTGGATTCCGTTGATTTACCACATTTGAAATTCCACGGTTTAGGGGATCTCATTCAGAAACCGCCCCGTATCGATACCATTGCGCAAGCCATCCGCAACCTCTTAGACGAACCTCAGCAAGATCCTCAATAATCTGAACGACTGGCGGTGTCCCCGCCGACACTTGCTTGCCGCTATTTCCCTAAATAACGAAAGCAAGGGCCTGAATACCCTTGTTAAAGGTATAACCTAGGGTTGAACAGTTCTAATAACCCAAAATTAGTCATAACAAGGTGGCTTTAACCCCTTGTCTTAAAAGCAACTTAGTAATTATCCGCTTCTGCGCTCAAGACTAAAGCAAGACTCATGTTAAATATTTATTCCATTCATCCAAATTTGAAAAATTCCCGTAAGTAAGCAATAGAATGTTACGAAAGTAACGGGGGATAAAATGGGCGTAAGCATTCTACGGTCTAAACATACATAAAATCTAAAAGGGAGAAACCAACGTATGTTAAAACGATTCGTAGTTATGGTATTGGGAGTGATCGTACTCGTTAGTACCTTTAGTGCTTCATCACCTCAAGTTGAGGCGGGATCTCGTGTAAACTCGTTTTCGGGCGGGATAAATGACTCAAGTGCATGTTTTGGTGTATTTCCAGCATCATTTACACCATTTTTCGTTCCAGAAGATGGTGATTATACCTTTAGCTTAGCTTCAACCACGTTGTCGAGTGACTTTTTCACGATTATTCCTGGTGCAGTCGGTCCCGAAGGTATAACAGATGTACTCACTACTATTCAAGAAGAGGATCTTCCGTTTACCATCAGTCTTCACGCTGGTGTTCAATATACATTCATCGTTGATAACGACACTTCTGCGGGAGGTGGCGGCGGTGACTTTGATGTCTGTACGGCGCGTAGCTTCACTGCTGTACAAGGTACGTATACGATCAATGTTGATAATCCAATTTTGCTGGGTCTGATTCCGTTATCACAACAAGCTCCACAAATTGGCA
>JBNLCD010000132.1:0-11411 GCA_050303635.1 Anaerolineae bacterium | reverse complement strand
ATAATCGGGGTTGGTTTGCCAATCAATTGCCCAATCGTCTTAACCAATTCGCGGTAAGTGTAGGTTTCGGGACCAATCGCATCCATGATGGTAATTTCCGTCAGCGCACCTTGTTCCACCGCTAACTTCGCTAGATCATCGACGTAGATGGGTTGAAGGCGATATTGGCCATCCCCGAAGACACCAAATATTGGGAAGCGACGCAACATCCACGCGATATTGTTGATCAGAATATCTTCTTTGCCGAACAAGACCGTCGGACGCAAGATACTGTAGGATACACCTGAATTGATCAGGGCTTCTTCGAGTTCACCTTTACCGCTGAAGTATTCGAGGTGGGAGTTGGCATCGGGATTGGTGATGCTGACATGGACGATGCGCTGCACGCCAGCATTTTGGGCCGCATTGAAAAGGGTGATGGTGTTTTGCACCGCATCGGCATGTTTGAAGGTTTTGTGGTTGAAGCGTACCCAGTAGGTGTTGTAAAGCACATCCACGCCGCGCAAGTTCTCGATTAATTGGGCTGGATTCTTGAAATTGAAAGGATAGACCTTCACCTGACCGTTAAAGGGATCAGGTTTGTGACCAGAATTGGTCAAGGTGATGACGTCGTGGCCCGCATCGAGTAGACGTTGAGCAATATATTTGCCAGAGTAGCCGAATGCACCGGTAACAGCGTGAATTTGTTGGTTTGACATGAGTTTCTCCTCACTTAGGTATGGTTGTGTTTTGGGTTAACTGTCAAAAGTGAACATGTTCACTTTTTGTTTGCAAAAAAATTTGTCACTTGTTTTAGGCGGCTATGACATGTCGTAGCCTTACGGGTTATGTCAATTGAGATGCACACTGGCAATTGTTTGATAGGGTAGAAATATCGCTAACTCCTGACTATCACTTGCTTTATCTTGTTAGTTTGTCTAAAAGTGAACATGTTCACTTTTGTTTGATAAAAAAATATCGTCGCTTGTTTTAGGTGGCCACGGCATGCCGTGGCCACTACGGTTTATGCTTCGGGTGCGTTGCTGTTGACCATCATGGGCTCGATGATGGAAACCAAGCGGGCCAGACTCTTATTGACCATTGGAAAGCCGCTAATCCGGCGCAACATATTCAACATATCACGCACAAAGCTGAGTAGAGACATACTCATTTGTTGATTAGGCGTCGGGTCAAATAACCAGAGCAGAATCAATGCAAAGTGAAGCGCATACAAGAACATCGCATATTGTTCGATTTGACTTTCCGCGGGCGGGTCAACCGACTCGCGCACCAAATCTTGAAAAGCCTCGTAGGTATTCTGGCGCAGATTCTGAGTCGCTGAACCAAACAGCCCTGTATCAGAACTTGTATTCATCATGGTGCTAAAGAGCGCCGCAATTGAATCGCGGTGAACACGTGCTTGATGGAAACGCGCTTGCATCGTTAGGTAGAAGCGCTCCGCAGTTGCGATCTTTGGCAAACTCGCAATCTTGGCATTGGTTTCATTAGACATATCTTCATACAAAGCCAGAACCATGTCCTCTTTGCGTGAGAAGTAGCGATAGATTGCCCCTAAGGAAACATCAGCGCCCGCTGAGATGTCGCGTAAGGTTGTTGCTTCATAACCCTGAGTATTGAATAGGTCTAAAGCTACATCCAGAATTTTGCGACGGGTCCGAATTGCCTTGGGTGTTAACTCATTCGTTGCCGATTGAAAATCCATATATTCTCCAAAAGTGAACATGTTCACTTTTAGAATATCACTATAAAAATCCCCTTGTCAAGCACTTTCGGAAAAATTTGAAGTCGGACTGTTTCTGGTTTGCACAAGATATGATTGTTCTATACCGAAAACTTGATTGAGAATTTCAATTTACCGTTAAACTCACGACTAACTAACATTGCTATTCCGTTAAGCCTGCGTTATACTTCGTGCCGTGTTTCACAATGAGAAAATCTCTGTTGGGGAACGAAATGTTCCCTAATTACACGGAGGAAAATTTGTTATGGAATTGAATCAGTGGGCATTTGTGGGTGTATTCTTTGTTTTGGCATGGGTTTTCCCACTCGCTCCGATTGTTCTCAATATTTTGATTGCACCGCGTCGGGGCAATCCCATCAAGAATGATATTTATGAATGTGGGGTTGAAACCGTCGGGGATGCTTGGGGTCAAATTAAGGTTCAATACTATCTTTACGCCATTATTTTCTTGGTGTTTGATATTGAAATGGTTTTCCTTTTCCCTTGGGCAGTAGCTTACGGCGCAATTGGCATTTCTGCTTATTTCGCGGGGGCTGTCTTCATCCTCTTGTTGCTCGAAGGCCTGCTTTATGCATGGCGCAAGGGCGCATTGGAATGGGCCTAATTTAGGAAAACAATTGTAGTACGTCGGCTGAAATTTTCCGCCGACTTTGTCTTGTTTGAATTTTGGTGTTGGTTGATTTAGGAGACACCTTGTTATGGAACAGCTTTTTGTAGATTTGGAAGGTCTCGGTCTCGGTACCGATAGCATTCCATTGGTCATTCGGCTGGCCGTTGGTGTTCTGACGTTGGCAACCGTATTCTTGCTCATCCCGATTCTTACGATTTGGATTGAGCGTAAAGTTGCCGCCCGTTTCCAAAACCGTCTGGGTCCAAACCGGACAGGTCCTTACGGGTTATTGCAGAGCTTCGCGGATGTGATCAAGTTGGCAGGTAAAGAACAAATTATGCCTGAACACGCTGATCGTTATCCGTTCCTATTCGCGCCGATGCTAATGGTGGTAGCCGTTATTATGATTGTGGCCGTTGTGCCAGTTACCCCATTGCACATTGGAACTGACCTTTCCATTGGAGCCCTCTATTTTATAGCCATTTCATCGCTGACGACTATTTCCGTCATTATGGCTGGCTGGTCAAGTAACAACAAATATGCGCTGTTGGGTGCGTTCCGTACCGTAGCGCAATTGATTAGCTATGAAATTCCACTTGTGTTCTCATTACTTATTCCGGTCTTCTTGGCAGGAACCATGAGCATGCAAGGTATTACGGAATTCCAAGCTGATACCGGCTATTGGTTCTGGTTTGTTGCTCCAGCAGGTGCGCTTATCTTCTTGCTCAGTAACCTCGCTGAAATCGGTCGGACCCCGTTTGACTTGATTGAAGCTGAATCAGAATTGATTGCAGGTTACATGATCGAATATAGCGCCATGCCATTTGCGATGTTCTATTTGGCTGAATTTTTGCACGCCCTGCTTTTGGGCGTTGTGACTGCAGTCCTCTTCTTGGGCGGCTGGGATGGTCCATTTGTAAATGAATTGCCAATCTTGGGAATTTTCTACCTCACCGTGAAGAGTTTCTTCGTCTATTTTGTTACGATGTGGATGCGGGCCACGTTGCCGCGTTTCCGGATCGATCATTTGATGGCATTTAACTGGAAATTCTTGGTTCCATTGAGCGTAGCGAATTTATTGGTGGCTTCCTTCCTTTGGGAAGTATTACCGGAACCGAGCAGTAATGGTTTCATCGCCAATTTCCCACGTATGTTTGTAATGTTCGTAACCAGTCTTGCTGTTTTCTGGGTAGCGCTTGAAATGATGCGTCGTCACGCTGTTGGTGAACGTGAACGCCTCTCTCACCTGATTGATGAAGGCGAATATAGCGATCCTGCTCTGGAAAATCTGCATACTGATCCCAACATCGCCGCCGCTGGCGATTAATTTGAGAGGATTTGCGACATGGAATTAACTTGGGAAGTCGTTGCATTTCTCATTTTCAGCGTGATGTCGTTAGGCAGTGGTCTGATGGTTGTGCTGTCGCGGAATTTATTCCATGCGGTGTTGTTCTTAATGACAACATTGTTTGGGGTAGCCGGGTTGTTCATCCTTTTGGTGGCACCCTTCTTGGCGGCAGTTCAAGTTCTGGTCTATATCGGCGCAATCGCAATCTTGATGCTCTTCGTCGTCATGTTAACGCGCCAAATGATGAGTTCTAAAGACCTCTACAACTCACAATGGCAATGGTCAGCGATTGTTGCTGTTGTCATGTTCACGGTGTTGATTTTTGTTCTGACCCCTCT
The DNA here is from genome assembly GCA_050303635.1 of Anaerolineae bacterium. Classification (GTDB taxonomy): domain Bacteria; phylum Chloroflexota; class Anaerolineae; order Aggregatilineales; family J027; genus JAKEEQ01. Next base: position 7,374 of record JBNLCD010000132.1, on the reverse strand, counting down.
GGGTGATGAATTGGGCGGCGATTATGCCCCACACGTGAATGCCGAATTACCGGAAGACCCAACCGCTGACGTTGAGTATGTGACGGTTGAAGAAATGGGGACCGCATTCGTTACTCGTGATGGTTTTGTGCTTCCCTTCGAAGTTGCCTCTGTCTTATTGACTGCGGCAATGATCGGTGCCATCGTTGTAGCTCGTGAAGACGAAGCCTAGCAGGTAAGGAGCAAACAGATTATGGTTCCGTTATGGATGTATTTAGTAGTTTCGGCAGGGTTATTTAGCACCGGAGTTTTTGGTGTCTTATCACGTCGGAATGCTATTGCGATTTTGATGGGTGTTGAATTGATGTTGAATGCGGCCAACTTAAATTTGGTGGCATTTTGGCGTTATGTCAATCCGGGTGAAATCAATGGACAAGTTTTTGCGGCCTTCGTTTTCGTTGTAGCCGCCGCCGAGGCCGCCGTTGGGTTGGCTCTCATTATCGCAATTTATATGAAGCGTCATACGGTTGTAGCCGAAGACGTGAATTTGTTGAAATGGTAATTAGCCAGAACTTCTTTGTGGAGAAGGTTTGTTTATGGACATCAATTGGTTCGACGCGAACTACCTACCCTGGTTAATCCCGTTACCGCCCTTGTTGAGCTTCTTGCTCATTACAATGTTTATGGGGCGCTGGCGGTATGTGAGCGGGATCTTTGCGACCGGAGCTGTGTTTACTTCATGGCTGATGGCGTGGGGAACCTTTTTTCACACTACCGGGACAGAGGAATTCGGTCTAGATATTTACGGTAGCAGTATAGACTGGATGAACCTTGGCCAAACTGTTTTCAAGATGGGGGTCGCTGTTGATCCTTTATCAGCGGCGATGCTCTTTATGGTGCCAATAGCCATGTTGATGATTTTCGTCTACACGCTTGGTTATATGGGTGCCTATCCTGAAGAGGATCCGCACAAGGTTCGTTTTGCCAGATTCTTTGCCTATTTGAGTTTATTTGCTGGCGCGATGCTTACGCTGGTGGTTGCCGATAATCTCCTCCTACTCTTTGTAGGATGGGAAGTGATGGGTTTATGTTCCTATCTCTTAATCGGTTTTATCATCGAACGCAAGAGTTCTTATCAAGCGGCAGTCAAGGCATTTATGACCACCCGTGTAGCAGATGTTTTCATGCTCGTAGGGATTGGTTATTTATTTGCGGAAACGCAAACTCTGAATTTCCGCGAGGTGCTTTATAACCCAGAAGTGTTGGAACGCTTGGGTGATCCTAATCAAACAGGATTTATCGGGTTAAGCGCCGCCGCTATTATTGGTTCATTTTTGGTGATGGGGACAATTGGTAAAGCCGCGCAATTCCCCTTGCACGGTTGGTTGCCAGATGCAATGGAAGGTCCGACCCCGGTTTCCGCAATGATCCATGCCGCCGCAATGGTTTCAGCAGGTGTGTACATGGTTATTCGCATGTTCCCCTTGTTAGAAGCTGGTGGCAATCCGCACCACGGTGATTACCCACTCCCGTTGATTATTATGGGAGTTATCGGGTCACTCACGGCATTGGGTGCGGCTGTCTTAGGTGTTGGGCAAAATGATATCAAGCGTGTTTTGGCGTATTCAACGATTTCCCAATTGGGCTTTATGATCGCCGCTTTGGGGATTGGAGCATACATCGCCGCCGCATTCCATCTTATTACCCACGCTTTCTTTAAAGCACTCTTGTTCATGAGTTCCGGGGCAGTTATTCACGCTATGGAACACGGTGAACATCATGCGCATGAACATGGACATCACGATTTACCGCATCGGGTTCAGCCCGGTGAGAAAACCCCCTATGGTACAGATTATTTAGGACGTGAAGGCACAGCCCCCGATGATGCTGACTGGCAACCGACAGTTCCCGGCGGTATTCAATTAAACTTTGTGGCTGTACCTAACGATCTTCAACTCATGGGTGGTTTAGGTGAACGTATTCCATTGACCAAATGGGCGATGTTGGCTGGGGCCTTGAGCTTGGCCGGGGCACCGCTTATTACAGCAGGTTTCTGGTCTAAAGATGAAATCTTTGCCGATGGTCTGCTTTTCTTAACTGATAGTGAAGCTTTCACCGATGGCGCACCCTGGTTGCACATCCTGGTTTTCTTCAGCTTATTCTTTGCGGCAATGTTGACCGCATTCTACTCGATGCGTCTATGGTATCTCGCCTTTACTGGTGAACCCCGTAGCCCATTGGCAGAATATGCAACATTAACGCATGCCCATCACGATGAACACGATGAGCATGGCCACGATGAACATCATGAAGAAGAACATGGTGAAGGCATTGATATGGAAGAAGTGTTCACGTTGGACGACGCCAAACATTGGTGGAGTACTTATCGTGACAGTGCGTTGATGCAATTCCCCTTGTTGGTTCTGGCTTTCTTCGCTTTGACCGCCGGTTGGGTTGGTATTAACGGTGAATTCCCGGTCCTTGAATGGATTACGGGCGGCAACAATTTCTTCCACGACTTTGTTGGTGGTACGCTCCTCCATCACCCCGAAGGTTTGCCCTTTAATTGGATCCCCGTTTTGGCGTCATTGACGGCATTTGGGGTTGGTTTTGCTGGCGCTTACTATTTGTATGGCCGCAACCCCTTGAAACAAGGCGAACAAGATCCAATGATTGGTATTTTGGGTGAAGGTACGTGGGCGGCTATTCAAAATCGTCTCAATATTGATAACGTATGGCTCCAAATTTTCTATGTGCCCTCAGAATGGTTTGCACGTAAAGTTGCTTACCGGGCCATTGATAAGGAGACCATCGATGGCACGCTGGAATCTATCGCTGAAGCATTCATCTTTATTGGTGAATTCATCAAGAACTTCAACCTCGTCTTTATTGACGGTGTGAGCGATGGTATCCCAATGTTAATTGGTAAATTTAGCGGATGGTTCCGAAATATTCAAAGCGGACGTGTCCAACAATATCTGTTGTTCTCCGCCTTTATTTTACTGGCCATCGGTACGTTCTTCGTCTTGCAAGTATTGTAATGCGGTAGAGGGATAACTATGTTTGAAGATCTTGGAAACAATCTCCTGACAGTGCTCCTTGTACTGCCACTGTTGGGAGCGGTAATCACAGCCTTCTTGCCGAAGGACCCTCCGGCGCTTGCAAGATGGGTTGCGCTTATCGCAAGTTTGCTACCGATGGCGTTGGGTCTGTGGATTTTCTATCACATTTCCCACAATGATCCAGATGCCAACGGTTACTATTATGAATTTACGGCTGAATGGTTCCCGCAAATCGGGGCCAGCTATCATGTCGGGATTGACGGTATTTCGGCGGCAATGGTCTTATTGACCGCTTTGCTGACTCCCCTCGCGATTTTGATCGCCTGGGAACACGACATGAATCCGCGCGCAGTTTTAGCGCTCATTCTCTTCCTTGAAATGGGTATGTTCGGTGTGTTTATGGCACGCGATATGCTCTTGTTCTTTGTTTTCTGGGAATTGGGTTTGGTGCCAATGTACTTCCTCATCAATCAATGGGGTGGCGAAAATCGCGGTTATGCTTCCATGAAGTTCTTCATCTATACGATGGCGGGCTCCTTGGGGTTGCTGTTGTCCATTCAGATGATTGCTTTTAGTGTTGGTGCCGCCGAAGGTACCGGGCCTATCTTTGACTTAGATACCTGGTATCGTGTTTGGCCGAATTTGAACATTGATGACGTAATTGGCTTCAATACAGGTTCGCTCAAATATTGGGCATTTTTGTCCTTCTTTGTAGCATTTGCGATTAAAATTCCGGTGTGGCCGTTCCACACATGGTTGCCAGATGCACACACGGAAGCACCGACTGCTGGTTCTATGTTGCTGGCCGGTGTTTTGCTGAAGCAAGGGGCGTACGGTTTTGTCCGTTTCGTTATTCCTTTGTTCCCGCAAACATTTGCCCAACCCAATAGCTTGATTGTGGGGGATGTTCAATTCCGTTTCACAACCTTGCTCGCCATCTTAGCGATGTTGGGGATTGTGTTGGGTGCGTTAGCGGCATGGGCTCAAGATGATTTGAAGAAACTCGTTGCTTATTCCTCCGTCAACCACATGGGCTTTGTGGTACTTGGTTTAGCCGCCGCCGCCGTTATGTACGGCACGATTTGGGCCGCTTCACCGGAAATTGATGATCCGGCTCTGGCTTTGAGCATGATTAACAAGGGTCTGGTTGACGAAGATATTGAAACCTATGGTCAAGATGCTGGCTTAAGTTTATCACTAGCCACGACCATTGATAACTTAGATACTGAACAACAAAAAGCCCTAGCACGGGTTAAGTTACAAGAATATATGCCTGATATTGAAAAGAATACCCAGAACGCCAATGTTGCGCTAAATGGTGCAGTATTGCAAATGTTCAATCACGGGTTAAGTTCAGCGGCAATGTTCTTGTTGGTTGGTGCGCTTTATCATAAGGCTCACACCCGTGACTTACGACGCTTTGGGGGATTGTGGCATATTATCCCTGTTTATTCAGCAGTCTTTGTCTTTACAAGCATGGCAAGTCTTGGTTTACCGGGCTTGAATGGGTTTACCAGCGAGTGGTTGGTTGTTTCAGGGGCATTCCCCATCTTCCCCGTTTTGATGCTATTGAGCATGTTGGGGCTCTTGATGACGGGTGCTTATATCCTGAAAGGTATTCAAAAGGTCTTGCACGGACCTGAAAATCCGGAATGGATTGAATATCACAATCACCACCACAGTCTGGAAATCAACGTGCGCGAGTTTGTGGCGATTGCGCCATTAATCGTCTTGATGTTGATCACCGGGTTATATCCAAACTGGATTTTGACTGTGATCGACAGCAGTGTGACGGATATGTTTACTAAGTTTATCGGGGGTTAGGGTCTTTTGACCCACCTCCCGCCTGTTTGAGCCGAAACTGAGTGGGGTCTAATATATGGAAACACAATTCAGTGGCATTTTAACGGGGATTCTGGCCTTTCCTTTCATTGGCGCAATGGTTATCTTTATGCTCGGTGAAAAGGCAAAGAATGAAGCCCGTATGATTGCGGCATTTGCAACAGGTGCCAGTTTGGCGCTGGGTATGTTGGTCTTCTTCACCTATGATGTGGAAGCCGCCCGTGTTGCAAATGAATCGCTTATTGCAAATGGACAAGGAGCCCTAAACTTCCAGTTTGTTGATCAAATTGTCTGGGTTAGAGACCTAGGGATTAGTTATCAACTGGGGGTTGATGGTCTAACCGCCGCGATGGTTATGTTAACCGGGCTGGCGAGTTTTGCCGGGGTTCTGATTTCGTGGGGTATTGAAGATAGAACTCGCGAATTTATGGCAGTCTTCCTCCTGTTAGTCGCAGGGGTTTATGGGGTGTTCCTCTCAACAGACATCTTCTTATTGATGTTCTTCTACGAGCTGGCCATCTTCCCTATGTACTTCCTCATCGTGATTTGGGGTTGGAAAGATTTGCGTGAATATGCGGGTATGAAACTGACACTATTTATTTTGATTGGGTCAGTGATTGCGCTAGTGGGCTTGTTGGTCTTGTACTTCCAAGCGGGCGCATTCTTTACAGCAAACCCCGACTTATTACCAGAAAATTCAATCGGTACGTATAGTTTTGAATTTAATCAAATTCATGTCGCCGCCCAACATGGTGCCTTTGACGAAATGGGATACCTCGGTTTTGATGGTCTCTCAGTTGCCCGTTTCTGGTTCCCCTTCATCTTTATCGGGTTTGCCGTTCTGGCAGGGTTATTCCCCTTCCACAACTGGTCGCCCGATGGTCACGTGGCCGCCCCAACTGCGGTTTCGATGATCCATGCAGGGGTGCTCATGAAATTAGGTGCTTATGCGGCGTTGCGTTTAGGGGTTCAGTTAACGCCAGATGGCGCACGGATGCACTTACCGTGGATTATCCTACTCGCCTTGATAAATGTGGTGTACGGGGCCTTTATCGCCTTCCGTCAGCGCGACTTTAAATATGTCATCGGCTTTAGTTCGGTGTCACACATGGGGTTGGTCAGCTTAGGGATTGCCACCATGAACCAAACGGGCATGACCGGAGCTGGACTACAAATGTTCTCCCATGGTGTGATGACGGCGCTCTTCTTCTCTTGTGTGGGGATGGTTTATGACCGTGCGCACACCCGTGACTTACCCAGTTTGGGTGGGTTCATCAAGAAGATGCCGATGGTCGGTGTGGCCTTTATTCTCGGTGGTTTGGTCAGTATGGGTATGCCGCCCTTCAGCGGGTTTATCGCTGAATTCCCGATTTTGATTGGGGTTTGGGAAGGTATTCCGGATCAAGTTGTCGCATTGTCTGGTTCACCGTTACTCTTTGGCGAGAACCCCGGTAATTACTATGTCTATATCGTCGCCTTAGCGGTACTTGGTATCGTTTTGACAGCGGCGTACGTGTTACGCGTGACGGGGCAAGTATTCTTCGGTGAGTTCAACGAAGAACTTTATCCAGAAGTTAATGAGAAGCCCTTGCGCATTCAAGACCGCATCGCTTTGGTTATGCTTGGTTCATGGCTGATTATCCTCGGTATCTATCCGAGCATCATGTCTGACAAGATTGCCAGCGCGGTTGAACCCGTCGTCGGTCTGTTGTCTCATTCACCGTTGCAGTAGAATCAGGAGTATGTAGTCTTGGATTTCAATCAGGATTTAACTCATAATATACTCGCGGTTCTGCCCGAAATTCTGTTGACGGTGGTGGCATTGGTCGTTATTTTTGTCGACCTGTATCTGCCGGCAGACCGTCGCAAAGTTACGGGATATATTGCCGGAATTGGTTTATTTGGGGTAGCCATTGCAACATGGCTCTTCGTTCCGGTAAGCCGCACTTTTGTTCTCGATGAAGCACTCGATACTGTCAAAGAGCAATTGGCTTTGGGCGGTATGATTCGGAGTGATGATTTAGCACGCGTTTTCCGTGTGATGATTATCTTCACAGGTGGTTTGACCTGCTTGATGGGGATGGGCGATAAGCGCCTCAACTATAAGAGCGAATTTTATGCGATTACGATTATCGCCACGATCGGGGCCAGCTTACTCAGTGCCGCCGCCGATATTGTGATGCTCTTTGTCGCTTTGGAAACCCTTTCCATCAGCATGTACATTTTGTCCGGGTTCATTCGTTTCCCGAAGACACCTTCCGCCGAACTTGAAGAAGCATCCATGCGCAGTGCTGAAAGTGGTTTGAAATACTTCCTCTTTGGGTCGTTTACATCCGCTTTCTTTCTTTATGGTTTGTCATTGTTGTACGGTTTCACTGGCGAAACCAACATCTACGCCATCGGGCAAGCTTTGGGTTCCAGTGGGCAAGACCCACTCCCCATTATCTTTGCCTTGCTGATGGTCACTGTTGGGTTTGGCTTTAAGATCAGC
>JBNLCD010000131.1:0-11430 GCA_050303635.1 Anaerolineae bacterium | reverse complement strand
GCATTTGCTTGATTGAAGATGATCCAGCTATTGCAGAAAGTCTTGTGTATGGCTTGGAACGTGAAGGGTACCGTGTAAAGTGGTTATCCACCATTCAAGAAACTCAAAAATATATACAAACCCATCCCTGTCATTTGTTTTTGCTGGATGTGCGGCTACCGGATGGTTCTGGGTTTGATCTCTGCCGTTATCTTCGACAAAATGATTTCCGTCAACCAATTATTATGCTAACAGTTCGTCGAACCGAAACAGATAAAATTCTAGGACTGGAACTTGGAGCAGATGATTATATGACTAAACCCTTTAGTCTAGCAGAATTATTAACCCGTATTCGAGTCCAGTTTCGTCGTGCATACGAGTTTTCCCAAACACTCTCTCATCAAATATTGATCAATGACCTTGAAATTAACTTTCATACAGGACGTGTCACCCGTCATGATGAGGATTTAAACCTCACCCCTACTGAATTTCGGTTACTAAATTTCATGTTGAATCATGCACAACAAAGCCTGTCACGCCAACAAATTTTGCAGGGCGTATGGGGCTATACAGCAGATGTTGATAGTGAACGTGTTATTGACGTTAATATCCGTAGACTTCGGGAAAAAATTGAAAAATATCCTGCCAGTCCATCGATTATTTTGACAGTTCCTGGTATAGGTTATCGCCTCGTGTTGAACCGACCCTGAATATAATACGTAAAATGTGAACTAAAATGAGTAAAATTTGCCCTGAATCACCACTTTTTTGCCTGTTGAATGAGTTAGCGTTGATTTGGTATTGTAAAAGCAGGTGATTTTAATGCAATTGACCTTGTTGTATATGGTATTGAGAACGATTACAGCGATTTACTCTTCAAAATCTCTAAAATCACCCTCGGCAGTTAGAATGAATGTCGTGGATAATGCCTGAGGCAAAATTAGGGTCGCCGATGGCAAAAATCGCAACCTCATGGGTCTAAAATTTCCAATTGTTACACTCGATTGAAAAATATTTTAAGATTGGCGCTCTATTTGACAATTGTTAAATTCAGCATACTTTGGAATTAATAATCATCCATATATCAAAAATAGGATATATCAATGTCATCCTCTATTGCGAGCCATATAGAATCAATTATTTACTTCAATGGTGTTACAGAATCGGAATTCGACTATATCTCCTAAAATAGCATTTTGCACACATACACAAGCCGCGAATTAATCTTCTTGGAGGGCGATCCTGCCCAAGATTTGTGGTTAATTGTATTTGAGCGCCATCAAGTTAATATCATCAATGAAACTAAACTCCACACAATCGCTATGTTTTAAATGACGTGATCATTAATTCATACGAATTTTCCCCTTTTTAAGCTAGCTTAAATACAAAACTTCCTTTTGCCTTTAACCTAAGAATCAAATGATGAGAAAAGGGCAGAGAAATGTCTGAGCAAACCGCTTGGCTCCCCCAAATTGATCGCACGATATGCACGGGTTGTGGTGACTGCATCACAAATTGCCTCACCTCAGCTTTAGGTTGGCAAAATAGCAAAGCCAGTTTAATTAATCCGAATGTGTGTCTTTACGAGGCTAAATGCGAGGAAATTTGCCCAGTCGGAGCCATCACCCTGCCTTTTCTTATCAAACGTGTTCACTCAAAGAATGAGGGACTGAATGAATAAACAATTAAGTCCAAATCTTGTCTCTGCACTTTTAGTTGTCATTACAATTTTGATTCTAGTTGCACTCCCCTTTTATCTAGAAGTTACAGCAAACGAGGCCCAAAATGCAGATCAAGCCCATCTATCGACCCTGAAGAATATTGACAGAACCGATATCAATATTGTTGAGTTCACGCTACGGACGTCAATGGGCGGCGATCCTGTGATGTCATTTGTGGGAGTGGGTGACGAAATTGATGGCATCAGCAATCCTGATCTGGTTGTCAAACAGAGTGATCTCGTACGAATTACAATCATTAATGGTGATCCAATGCCTCATGATCTTACCATTGATGCTTTTAATGTGTCCTCTGGTCAACTTATCGAAGATGAGCAAACGGTCACAATTGAGTTTATGGCAGATCGGGTAGGAGATTTTGTCTATTACTGCTCAGTACCGGGTCATCGTGAAGTTGGTATGGAGGGCTTGCTAAAAGTTAAAGCACCTGTTGGTAAGAATAATCTTCCTGACTAGAAGAAATTTGGAAGCATCAACAGTACAGAACTATCCTAAAGGATTATTATGCCTACACTATCGCGCTGGTTTATCAAAGTCGGATTAATATACTTTTCCCTTGGTTTAATGATGGGCGCTATATTACTAGCTCAACCTGTCTTGGAATGGTCAACCCGTTGGCAAACTCTACGTCCAGTCTATCTGCATTTTCTGTTTATCGGTTGGGTGACCCAAATCATCATGGGCGTTGGTTATTGGATGTTTCCTAAATACTCCAAGGAGCATCCTCGCGGCAGTGAAAAACTGGGTTGGCTAGTTTTTGTCTTGCTCAATCTAGGGTTAATTTTACGAGCTATTGGCGAACCAATGATGGCGATTTCTCCCCATGACGCATTCAGATGGATGCTAGCGATTGCTTCATTATGTCTGTTACTCGCTGGCTGGGGATTTATTGCCAACACATGGGGACGGATCAAGGTACGCTGATATGCCAAAGTTAAGTGTTTGGCTGGTTAAAGCTTCCCTTGTTCACATGGGCTTTGGTTTTTTATTTGGTGCATTAATCCTACATCATAAAGGGATAGCCATTTATGACTGGACATGGAAACTCCTCAATCCGCATATCGAACTCATGATATTTGGCTGGACAATGCAGTTCGTCATGGGAATTGCAGTTTTTGTTTTGCCGCGTTTTTCTCACCGGGAAAAACGCTATGGAGCAACTTATCTAGGATGGTGGAGCTTCTATTTGTTGAACGGAGGTGTTGTTCTCACTGCGCTTGCGCACTGGTTTAATCTTAAGGGATATGCCTTATCAGGCAGACTTCTCATTCTAGTAAGTGTCGTAACGTTTGTTGCCATGATCTGGCCGCGTGTCAAACCGCCTGGGGGTGCTGTGGCATCCCCAAAAGCATAAATTTTAAACATATACATAATGTGTAAAGGAAAATCATATGAAAACGATTGATGTTCGTCAAATTCCACCCCGTGATCGTCATCCGGTAATTTTCGAGACATTCGATGCTCTTACCGAAAACGAGGCGTTTGAACTGGTAAATGATCACGATCCTAAACCACTTTATTATCAATTCCATCATGAATGTTCCGGTCAATTCGACTGGGAATATTTGGAACAAGGACCGACAACATGGCGTGTTGCGATCCGGCGGCAATCTTCCGCTCATAAATAACTGATATCTAGTCGAGAAAAGCTGATTTGACTATTGGAATGCAAACATCAGCTTTTCTCTACTTATAGACAAATTGTGCTACCCATAAAGGAAATATATTGATGCAAACATCAGTGAAAAAACTTATTAGACAGCCTGCCCAAAACGTGAATGAGCGTCCATTTATGGTCATCTGGGAAACGACTATGGCCTGTGATCTGGTTTGTCGTCATTGCCGAGCCGAAGCCATGGCTCAACAAGATCCGCGACGCTTAACCACCGACGAAGGTAAATTGCTACTCGATCAAATTAAAACTTTCGGCAAGCCAACGCCTATTGTTGTTTTAACGGGCGGCGATCCATTCAAGCGTACCGACATCTTTGAACTGGTTGCCTATGGTACGCAAATTGGCTTACCTATTGCGGTCTCACCATCGGCCACACCACTTTTGACACACGACAGCTTACAAAAATTGCGCGATGCTGGGGCCAAAGCCATCTCGCTCAGTCTGGACGGTTCAACTCCTGAAAGTCACGATTCTTTCCGGGGTGTTGCTGGATCATTCCAAATGACATTTGACGGCTGGCAAGCGGCTCAAGATATTGGTCTCAAAGTACAAATCAATACAACTGTCACTCGCCAAAACTTGAATGACCTACCGGCTATCCTTAAACTTGTGCGTGAACAAGGCGTGATGACGTGGAGTGTCTTCTTTCTGGTGCCCACTGGTCGAGGATTATTGACTGATGAAATCACGCCTGATCAATATGAAGATGTGATGAATTGGTTATATGATGCCAGTCGCTATATTCGCATCAAAACAACCGAGGGTCACCACTATAAACGAGTCGTTGTCCAACGCTCGATACTAGATGCGCACGGCGATGATCCTGTTCAAGCCATGGGATTAGGTTCAACCTATACTGAATTACGGGATCAATTAAACTTATACGCCAGTAATTCACTCCTTCCTCTCGATGCCCCACCGGTTCGACGGACACCAATGAATATCAACGCAGGCAGTGGATTTGTCTTTGTGTCGCGACGGGGAGATGTCTTCCCCAGTGGATTTATGCCGCTCAGTGCAGGGAATGTACGCTACGAGTCGCTCGTTGATATTTATAGAGATGCTCATCTATTCCGTAGTTTGAGAAAACCAGAGGATTTACATGGGCGTTGTGGAATATGTGAATTTCGCTCTATTTGTGGCGGGTCGCGTTCGCGCGCTTATGCCATGACTGGTGATGCAATGGCTGAGGAGCCATTTTGTACCTATAAACCGGGCTCGTTTGTTTATCAGGATGATCTAAATGAATACATGATTGGCGATGTCATATGACGGACAGATTGAAAGTGGTACCTCGTGGATTAATGATCCTCACCGTAATCACTGCATTATTTGGTGGTCTGGGTTCGGCTTAGCCCGCTTGGGTTGGCAGATGGATAGTCAAAGCCAAAATTGGATGCTGGTGCATGGGCCACTCATGATTTCAGGTTTTCTGGGCACACTCATTTGTCTAGAACGGGTGGTTGCGCTGACTTCACGTTATCGTTGGAGTATGATCGTACCCGCCTTGAATGCGCTAGGTGCTTTAGCCTTACTATTGTTGGGCGATGCAACTGTTGCCAAGATTTTGCTCACTGGGGGTAGCCTTGGCCTTGTACCATTGTTTGGCTTAATGTTACGGTTACATCCCTCCCACGATATTTTTATCATGACAGTCGGGGCGCTAGCTTAGCTTGGCTAACGGGTAATCGTTTATAGCTAGCCGACGCGCCTGTGTACGAAGTCGTCCATTTATTGGGGCGCTTTCCTTATTCTTACCATTGTGGGCGAGCGCCTCGAACTATCAAGGGTATGTCGTCTGTCTAAATTGAGTGAGAACTTTCTGATCATCATCGTTTGTGTCTATTTATTTGGCAGGCGCATTTCTGAACCTTTTAAATTTGATGCATTTACATGGAATTTGAAACGATGAGATGCGCATTGAGTGGGCTAGATATAGACATTAACCCACTCCTAGTTATCCCTAGCTTATTGGCCAAATATAGCTAATTCATATGACCATCTTGCATTGAACTGTCAGCATGTTCCATTGAATTCTTTTGAGAGAGAGATTTTACAGGGATCAACACATTGAGTACTTCAGCACTTGCAAACACCAGTTCAGTTTCAAAGTACCCATCCTCACCCAGCGGGTCAGCAAGATTTATCAGCATAATATGTAATCCGCCGGGTCGCAGAATGGTGTAACTTCCGGCTGAAATATTAATTCCCTCTTCGAGAGGATGCATCATCATGGTACCGTCGTCCATTATGGAGCTTTCATGTAGTTCAACTGTCTCAGCAATATCTGAACTTACCTCAACCAATACATCATTGGTTTCGCTTAAGTTGAGTAAAATCCCATAAATAGCGCTCGTACCACCGACTATTCCCGGACGGCTCCATGCGCCATAAAAACCAACTGTATCTGCGCAATTTTCACCATTTAGCACGATGGCTTGGGGTGGTTCTTCATCCTCAAATTCGAGCGGATCACCGACACGGAACTCAACTTCAAAATGGCCCGCTTGTCTAAACTCAAATTCAATGGTAATGGTTTGCCCCTGCTCAACGAAATTAGCCAAGCCCATTACCATCCCATGTAAACCACCTGCTTCAAGACTAACCATGCCTTGCGCTGGTAAATGGATGCCACCCTCAACCGGACGCATTTCCATAACATCATCGACCATGCTCGTTTCGTGGATCTCAATATTTTGGGAAATATCGCTGGTAATACCAATGAGCATATCATCTTCTGTGCTCAGATTAATAAATTTACCATAAATGGCTGTGGTCGCACTCACGGAAGGGCGCATCCAGCCTTCGACTAAGACAATCCCCTGACACCTCTCCCCATCATCTTGAGCCTGACTCGTTGGCCGGCTGATGGTTAACGTTATCAATAAAACGCCAAGCATCAATACGTGCCTAAACATTATTTTTTACCTTTCTCATTGTCTAAAATAACCTGAACATCATGTGCGATATCCTGATATTGGGTACCAAATAAAAATTGTTCAATGACTTCACCGTCTGGCGAAATAAGATAGACGGAAGCGGTATGATCCATGAGATAGCCTAATTCCGACTCGCTTGGCTGTTTCTCAGCCCGCGCTCCGAATTGATCCATAATAGATTGCAGGGTGTCGTCCTCAGCCCGAATAGCTATAAAATCTTCATGGAATAGATTCATATAGGCTGCCACACGGTCTAGCGTATCGCGTGCGGGGTCAACGGTAACAAATACAACTTGGACATTATCAGGCTCGCCTAAATCCTCATAAGCCCATTTCAAATGTCCGGAAGTTGCCGGACAGACATCGGGACAAGTCATATAGCCAAAATAAAGCAAGATAACTTGACCTTTATAATCGCTCAAATGAAATTCACCTTTGGTCGACGGAGCTGTAAAATCCGACAGGGGGCGCGGCGGACTCAGCACCGCACCCCGTAACTGTTCTGCGTAGTCAGGTAATTCAATTTCATCAGGCCGAGTGTCAGCTTCGACTGCGGCCTGACAGCCAGTGATTGTTAGCAGAACCACAGCCCATAACCCTAGCCATTTCCACATGAGATTTATCCCTCCTATTGATCTATAGAGCGGATATAGTGGATGACGGCAATAATCTGTTCATCAGTTAGTGCTGGATTCCCACCTCGAGGGGGCATATCAACGCCGGTTGTATTTTCAGCATCCCAAATGGGGCGACCTGTTTTGACAAAATCAAGCAGTTCATCATTGGTATGTGTTTGCACAAATTCACTGCCAACTAAGGGTTTGCCTAAGCCTTCAATTCCAACCGCACCCGGTCCATGACAAGCTGAACACAAACTCAGAAAGATCATTTCGCCTTCTTCAGCGAGGAGAGCGTCAAATTCCACAGCAGAAGGCGAGGTTGATTCATCCGTACCATCTGCGGCGGTAGAATCTTCCGGATTTGCAGAAGAATCTTGGATTGATGAATCAACCTCATGTTCAGTCGTACCTGCTAATTTAGCTTCTTCGGTACGGATATAAGCAATAACAGCGACGATTTCATCATCGGTTAGCGCCGGATTTCCGCCTTTGGGTGGCATATCGACACCAGTAGTATTTTCGGCATCCCAAATGGGGCGACCTGTTTTGACAAATGTCAGCAATTCTTCGTCAGTTTGCTTAGCCACAAATTCACTAGCGACCAAATCCTTACCTAAACCTTCAATCCCACGTGCACCAACACCATGACAGGCAAAGCATAATGAGTTGTAGATGGTTTCACCTTGCTGAACCAAAGCCGGATCATATTGAACCGCGGTATCAGCATTTTCAGTTGAACTATCCGTCTCATCAGTTGTCGAGGCAACTTCAGTTGCTTCCACAGGCTCAGTTGTGGCTTCAACCGCAACTTCAGTAGTTGGCTCACTAGTCGGTATAGATGTTGGCTCAGCAGTGGACGGAATATCTGTATTCACAACAGCTTCAGCAGTGTTCTCTGCTACAGTTGTATGTTGTTGACTTAAACCTGCAATATCCACCGTGGGAGTCTCATCAATTAGGGTCGAACCGCCGGCCGCCACCATTAAGGCGACCATAATCAAGGTTATCCCGGCTAATATAATTGGATAATGAAAGGGTACTTTCTTGGGCATTGTTTAACTGTCCTTTTTACTTACGATAATTTCAATTTGGGCACTTTCGTGTACCGTACATTCCCCCTGATAAGTTGCTTCTTGTTTGAATTCTTGGCGGAGCGTTTCACCTGCTCCAACCCAGAAATCACTGATGCGATGTCCGACACTGTCTTGGTTTTCAATTACCAGAATGTCTTTTTCACCAAGGGTGAGTGCAATTGTTGATGGAATAACGCCGGGGTCGTTGCCCTGTGAAATCTGCGCGCCAGTCCCTTCTGGAATCACAATGCGATATTCGCGCGATTCGGTATCTTCAACTGCACTGAAGACGGTACTCGCAACAAAAACGACCAAGCCGCCGACAATGAGTATGAGAATTGCGAGTACGATCCATTGTTTGTTCATCGCATATTTCCTTGTTGGTTAAATAGGATTTGCGCTAATATCAGCGGGACAATAATCCACAGGGCTAGGCCCGCCCACATTAACGGCATAAATTGATCGCCAAAAGTTTCAGTGGCGTATAATCCAGCTGGACCCAATACTTCAAGTGAAGCGTGGGCGCTAAAAATGCTTCCCATTTTGAAGAGTTGCAATGGATTAAGCATGGCGAGTATCACAGTCGTTTTAATGGGCATCTGGGTAACAATTGCCGCGCCGATCAGACCTAAATCACCAATGAATACCATCACAAGCCAGACAAATAAGGCTCCCCCCAAAGCACTCGCGGTTTTGCGTGTCATCGCTGAAATCAAAAAGCCTAAACTCAACATAGCCAGCGCGAGAAGACAAGCCAACAAGACCGTTTGCATATAACCACTGGCATTCTCGCCACCGCCACGCCATGCTAAAATTGCGCCTGCCGAGCCAAAACCAACGGATAGGGATAAGATTAACGCTGTACCCATACCGACATATTTGCCTAGCAAAATTTCACTACGAGTTACTGGCTGAGCCAGCAAGTAATTCAACACACCTAATTCCCGTTCACCTGCCAAACTGGCCGCACCAAACATCAAACCAATAAGTGGCACAAAAAGCAGAACAAGATTGATCAGACTGGCCACGGTACGGTTATATTCAGCGAGTTCAGTAAACTGCACATCGGGTCGTGCCAACGTGGAGAGCCCAAGCGCCAATCCGCCAAAAATCAGCGTATACAGGATGAACCAGCGATTCCGGAGCGCATCGAACAATTCTTTCTGGGCAATCGTGGTGATATTGGTTAAATCCATCATTGGTCTGTCTCCTGATTAGGAACTGAGTGGCCATCAACCACATCAAAATCTTCAATGGAAATATCGGCGGCTTCGAGTAACCGCAAAGGAGTCATCTTGCTTGTACCACTAATATTCACGTAAACTGCGCGCCCGTTAGGGGTTGAAGAAAAGCCCTGGGTTTGAAGTAACTGCATCGCTTGTGACCATTGAGGTTGCGGAATCCATACCCGTAACCACTGCTCCAATTCAAGCTGTTCAGCCAAAACACTGGGGTGACAATCGGTATAAACCGCGCCATTACGGAGAACAATAGCCCGCGTAGCTAAAGCCATCACTTCATCGAGTCGATGGGTAGAGAAGATAATCGTTTTACCATCTTGGTTGAGTGTTTGCACTAATTGCAGAAAGTCATAGCGCGATTGGGCATCAAGGTTCGCCGTGGGCTCATCCAAAATTAGGATGGGTGGATCACCGAGAAGGCTGATCGCGAGCGCTAAGCGTTGTTTCATCCCACCGGAGAGGGCCCGCACCGGTTTCTTGACTTGTTCAAGTAAATCCACCCGCGCCAAGACTTGATCAATTTCAGCTAAATCGACCTTCTTCAATCGGGCATAAAACCGTACCGTCTGCCACACAGAAAGATCATAAAAAATGGCTTCTTGCGGCACATAACCAATGGCTGACCGGGCTTGTTTACCTTTACGCCGGACGTTAATCTCGTTGACTATGATTTGCCCCACGCAAGGGATAATGCCGAGTAAACACTGCAACGTCGTAGTTTTACCAGCACCATTTGTGCCCCATAACGCTACAGACTCACCTGCCGTGATATTAAATGAGATATTGTCCAATACCGTTTGTTTGCCATAGCGTTTGGTTAAGTTTTCAACCGTTATCATTGTCTTTCCTCGTAATTGCTCAGCTAAAATATTGGACTGGTTATGGTCAACAGCTAAAGCTTCAGGAACCGCTTGGGTCGGTTGCTCGTGAGTAAACCGTAGCCATGCTGAAATCGTTATCCCTAACGCAACAACCAATAAAGCTAATGAACTGATAAAGAGTTCTTGTGAAAGACGCCCGTCGTTCGCTTCAACATAAGCCGGGAATTCATAGCTCATCAACGGGGCATCATCAACTAATTTAGGCTGGGGACGAATCAGAGGAAAAGCTGAACCTGTAAATTCAATGGCTTGTGCCGCCGGACTATAAGTGAAGAATTGAATGACTGGATATTCATCCGTTAAGTTCTCAAACAATCGATCCGACTTATAAGGAGATTCACCAATGCCATCATCGTTTTTGTCGTAGCCTGCGTAGTCGCTCCAATAGTTGCCGACTCCCTCATAACTCCAAATATTGCGGCTGACCACTTCGCGACCACGCATGCTGACTTGTTGGGTATTGTCTAAATAGCTATTCCCCGTGAAGATATTCCGTTCGACGGCGGGGAGAGTGGTGGTACCTACATCGTTATAGGCAAAAACATTGCCTTCAAAACGATTATAGATGTCATATAAGGCAGGGGAGTTATCTAGGTAAAGGCCCGCGCGATTGCCTACAAAGAAGTTATCTTGAGCAATCACGTTATCCATGTCTTTCATGGCTAACCCATAACCACTCGGCCCACGATTATAGGCGAAGATATTGTTGCTGATGAGTGGATCAGCCGAGTACATCAGAAATGCCCCCACTGAGTTATTTTCAAATACATTTTGCTCGACTTGCGCACCATCGTTATACATAAAATGCAAGCCATAGCGATTGTCAACAAAAGTATTCCCTTTGATGACTAGATTGTCTGAATACCAAATGAGGGTATCACGGGTATGTTCCACATAATTGTCTAAAATTTGAACATTGTTGCTATACCAAACACGGATACTATCCCCGCGTAAGGCCGGATCGTCACCGATGCCGTAAATGATATTGTTGCGAGCGATCCCATCCGGAGCACTGGCAAAGAAAATGCCATACAAAACATTCTCAAAACGGTTATTTTCAATAATGACGCGCGGGGCTGTAATATCGACTGCCGCGTCCTCATGATGTTGAACTGTGCCTGTATTGCGAACCGTAAATCCTTTGAAGAGAACATCCGGTGCATGAATCCATGGTAGAGGATGTCGAAACCCTCCGAGGGGTACTGTTGTTCATGCAGGATCAGGCGGGCCCAATCCGCAGACTCGTTGCTGTTCAGCACCTGGACGAAAACATCGGTCAGACC
>JBNLCD010000130.1:0-11448 GCA_050303635.1 Anaerolineae bacterium | reverse complement strand
AACGGCACTCAATGCACTGGAACGCGCCCTTGCTTTGCCGCCACCACCACAAGCTGGCATGGCACCCCTCGCGCAAGTATTGCTGAATCACGCGGTGGCGCTATGTTATGCAGGCCGTTATATGGATGCCGAGCCTGTCTTTGAAGCGGCCATTGATTACTATGAAGATGATGATCTGAAAATAGATTCGGCATATGCCAAATTGGTACGTGCCTATGAGCTTTATTGTGATCAGCAAAAATGGGCTGAAGCAGAGCAAGCATTAGATGATCTAGAAGACATCGATTTTAGCAACACCAATTATGAAGACGAAGTTCCTTATCTTAAAGGATTATTGAACGGTCGAAGGTTACTTGCTTCAAGCGATTATGAAAGTGTCCAAACTGAAATTGAGACTCTGCTTAGTTTGCCGGATACCACCGCTAAACGTTGGTATATGCCAATTATTTGCTTAACAATGGTGAAAGTCTTAGTTCTGCAGGACGATTTAGATGAAGCTTTGAAGTGGGCCTATAAGGGATTGGGCGCAGTGGGTATCCAAGGCGATTTGCGTATGTTGGTACCAATTTATACCAATCTGGCTGAAGTGATGCTTCTACGGGGTAATCATCCTGAAGAATCGATCAGAGATGCACTAGACCGAGCCCTTAATAGTGGGCGTGCACATGGCCGTCATTTGCACCTAGCTTATACATTACTCCTTTGGGGTCATTATACCTACGAAAATTCCCAACGCTTCAGTACACGCGCCAAAGCGAATCGGCATATTTTCGAAGCTGAACAATATTATAACGAGATGGGTATCGATAAACCTGAACAAGTTGCTAAATTCTCAACCGAGAAGAAGGTCCTCTCATCAGTTTCGTAGTCATTCTCTATTATTTAGGAGTTTAGGAGGTGACAGGGAATTTTGGCAGTGGCATAGCCTGCAATAAAAAATCGACCTAATTTTGGTTAGGTCGATTCGGGGAAAAGATAATTACTGAACAGCATCGTGAAATATGATTTTAGGCCTTAGTTAATTAAGAAGTTGCGGTTGCGACAGCGTCATTAAATTCTGTGATCACATAGGTGTATGTATCATTTAATGCCACCCCCATAATGGTTAGTGCACCAATAACTACCAATGCAACTAATACAAGAATGAGCGCATACTCAACTAAACCTTGACCTTCTTCACGGGTAGCTATCCATGCTTGATATGTTGCAAACATGATAGTGTGTCCCCAAAAGATAATTCTAAATGATACAGGTAGTGTAAAATATCTATCTACTTAACGCAAGGAATTGCCTGCATTTTGATTAAAATTTCACAAAAATTTACGATTTTAAGAAGTCTGTGATTATAATAATATCGTTAATCCATGTAGCTTAATTGGCCTATAGTCTTATCAACGCGAGTTTTAGTGTTCATCAAGCACCATTACAGCCCCAAATCGACCTGTCTTGCCATTTTCCGCCCGATGTGAATAAAAATCCTCTGTATAGGTCGCGGTGCAAATATTTGCTCTTTCAATTGCTTGCACACCTATTTCACGAAGACTCATTTCGTTGGCGGTCCATAAGTTAAGATAGGCACTGCCATCCTCAGCACGTGCAATAATAGCCTCTGTAGTACCGAAACTCTCTTGGACAGCGATCACCACTTCCTCACCAACTTGATAATGTTCAGGGCCAATACTTGGACCAATTCCGGCTTGCAATTCGGCTGGATTGGTACCGTATACGTTTTGCATGGCTTGCACGGTACGTTGCACTATTTTGGTAACAGTACCTCGCCAACCGGCATGCGCAATACCGAGGGCATGGTGTTCGGGATCATAAAACATAATGGGTACACAGTCGGCAAAACGCATGGCGAGGCCAACACCGGGCTCGTCCGTAATCATGGCATCGGCTCGACTTAACCATTTACGTTGGGGTTGAGAACCATGTGATACAACAACATCATTGCCATGGACTTGCCACACGGTACTGGTCTGTTCGGGTTTTAAATTGAGCGCGGCATACATACGCCGATGATTTTCGGCAACGGCATCGAGATTGTCTCCGACGGTTCCACCAACATTGAGTGACGCAAATGATGTCTCACTTACTCCCCCGTGTCGGGTAAAAACACCATGTCGAAAACGGTGGTCTTGCCACTGATCAAATTGATAATAAATCGGGCTATCCGAACCTGTTTCAATCCGTCGCATTGTTAAGTTTTTATCCTTTAGAAATTTCCGTTTCGCTAGTTATCATAGCAGAAAGTTTTTGTTTTTTGATAACAAAAATAGGTGGAATTCGGGATCGTTTTCCACCTATTTTGATTACTTGTGAGTGTATTTTATTTCTTATTCACCGATTTCAGGTGGAACCAAATCATAGCTAAACATCAATGAGTTATTTTCGGCTGTATCACCGACTAACACGGTTGCGGTGAAGGTCACCGGCTTGATAAAGCATAATGTGTAGTTGATGGCCTCACACCAATAAATAGTTAGCTCAGTTGTGAATTCAGTTCGACCCGAATTGAACGTTACCGGAATATGAACAGGTAAATCAGGCAACACTTCACGATATTCTAAATAGTCCGCATTGACAGCCACAATATCATCGGTTGGATTTAGCACGGTGAAGGGGGCGGCATCGTTGAGCTTATAACCGTCTGGCAAATGAATATCGAGAATTAGTTCACCCTCGCCTTCATGGACAGAAACCAGACCAAAACTAACCTCATCTTCTAACCCTGTTGGTGACAAGGTAATTTCAACCGGATCTAAAGCTGTTGGAATTGAGTCGGTTGAATCCGTTGGAATAAGCAAGGCTGTTGTATCAGGAAATTCAACGGTTGTGACGATACCAGTTTCAAGATCAAGCACACGGATAGCATGATTATTGGTATCGGCAATATAGAGTTTGCCATTTGCATAATCGAGACCACCCGGTTCATAGAAACGGGCAGTTTCTAAATCACCGTCAACCAAAGCCGGTTCAGTACTGCTCCCCGCTAAGGTTGTGCTGGTATGGGCCGCCGGGTTAATCAGCTTGATTTTATTGTTGTATGTGTCCGCAATATAAAGGAGGCCGTTATCGCTTACGGTGATACCTAAAACATGTTGTAAGAGAACCTCATCGCCAGTGCCATCCACATCGCCGAAATCAAATAGTCCGGTTCCGACAATGGTGTTTACTTCGCCAGCAGGATCAATACTGGCTGTGCGTACGGAACTGGTTTCAGCATCCGCAAAATAAAGGATTTCACCATCAGTTGTAATGCCGCTCGGTTGTGCTAATTGGGCATCAGCCAATGGACCATCAATAATATTTTCACGGGCACTCCCTGCATGGGCAACGGTTTCACCCGTAGCCAAATCAACTCGCCAGAGCTGATGAGGGCCAGCCATCGCGATATACAAAATACCATCGTTGAGGACAACATCCCACGGCGATGACAAATCAACATCAGGAGCAATACCACCCGTCGGCGGATAAGATGTAGCTTGATGTCCCGTACCAACAAGTGTTTCCACCGTGCCATCTGCTAAATTGATTTGTCGAATCGCATGATTATTGGTATCAGCGACATAGAGCGTGTCACCATCAATAGCTAAACCTTGCGGCGTATCGAATTGCGCAGATGCAAAATCACCATCGGTATAACCCGGTGTGCCCGTTCCAATCACAACTGGATTGGTATAGGTATCTAAATCTGTCACAATAATGCGGTGGTTAGATGAATCGCTGATAATCAAGCGATTGCCTGCTGTATCTGCTAATACTTTGCCCGGATAATTTAGTACAACATCATCACGGGGCGTCACTTCAGGAGCAAGAGCCGCTAGTGGTTCCGTATTGATTAATTCAGCATCACCGAATTCTTGGGTCATGATTTCGATAATCGGTTGAAAGACCTCATACACACCTTCACCCGAGCGACCACCCACCACTTTACCTAAGGGGTCAATCAAAACAACGGTTGGCCAAGCTTGCACACCCCATGTTTGCCAAATTTCAAACTGATTATCATTAACGACCGGGTGTGTAACGCCGTAGCGCTGAACAACTTGGCGAATATTATCGGTCACGCCTTCATTGTCATATTTGGCCGAATGAACACCAATCACAACTAATGAATCGCCAAATTCTTCTTCAAGTTGATGTAAATCAGGAATGATATGGATACAGTTGATACAGCCGTAAGTCCAAAAGTCGAGGAGAACCAATTTCCCTTCAAGTTGATCCCAATCGAGTGGTTGGCTTACGTTGATCCAATCTAGATCTTCTGGAAAATCTGGGGCATCTAATTCACCCTGATAAGTAAATTCGCCACCATCATCTTGGGCCTGAGCAGTGGACTGGTTATCTAGAGCAAAAAAACTGATTGAACCTACTACCAATGCTAGAATAGTGAGGCTAGCGAGGAGTAAATATTGTTTGCGCATAACTTCCCTCATCAATTTATATGTGGTTTTCTCTGTCTGTAGTGTGACACACAATATTTAATGGTGTATGAGTATTTGATTGCAAATTACTTACATTCGGACGAGATCACGGTGCGGGATTATACATTAGGCCGATATGAGCAATTTGCAATTCCCTCTGTTTAGCTAAAACAAAAATGGCGCATCATCTAGGACAATGCACCATTGTATTTTTCTGAAAAGAACGAATTATTTAGCCGATGATATTCAACGGAATAATATTCGCATTGGCCATCGCGACGACGCTAACACGGGCGGCTACTGCTTGAGCCAATTGATAGAAAGCTTGTCCAGATGGGCTTTCTAAATCCGTTACAACCACAGGTTTACCGTAGTCGCCGCCTTCGCGAACATTGCTTTGAAGTGGAACACGGCCCAAGAATTGAAGATTGTACGCATCAGCCATATTCTTGCCGCCACCTTCGCCGTAAATTTCACCAGCCATATTTTCAACGACACCCAACAATGGAACATTCAATTGCTTGAACATGCCAATTGCGCGGCGGGCATCTTCAACAGCAACTTCTTGCGGTTGGGTCACAATGACTGCGCCAGTCAATGGGACGGATTGCGCCAAACTCAAGGCGGCATCACCCGTACCAGGCGGTAAGTCAACAATCATGTAGTCAAGCTCGCCCCATGCCACGTCAGTAAAGAATTGGCGGATAGCACCATGCAACATTGGGCCACGCCAAATCATGGGTTTATCTGGATTGGCCAAGAAGCCCATGCTCATTACTTTGACGCCATAAGCTTCGAAGGGAACCATTTGCTTTTTACCATCTTCGGCTTCAACCACACGGGGTGAAGCAAAACCAAGGCCCAGCATGGTTGGAATATTCGGACCAAGAATGTCAGCATCCATCAAACCTACACGGGCACCTTGTTCAGCCAAGCTANCCGCTAAATTGGTTGATACTGTGCTCTTACCAACGCCACCTTTACCACTCCCGACAGCAATAATATTTTGGAGGGGCATATCTAAGTTGCCATGTAAACCCTTGGGAACTTCTGAATCCCATTTGATATTGATGCTATTAATGCCATCAATCGGCAGAAGAACGCGTTCACATTCGCGAACAAAAACATCTTTGAGCGGGCAAGCTGGGGTCGTGAGCACAAGGGTGAAATTTGCCACCCCGCCTTCAATTTTCAAATCGCGCACCATATTGAGTGAAACAATATCTTTATGGAGTTCAGGCTCGATAACAGTGCTAAGCGCCTTCATCGCGCTTTCTTGCAACTGATTACTCATTAAAAACTATCCTTTGATAACTTATTGGTTTGGTAAAACACAGGTGCATTTCAATTTGGGACATTCTTCCGGCAAGGGGCTAAAGCCACCTTGTTAACAAGCGATGTCCTTACCAATTTATTTGCGATAATTTGAGTTGCACTTGTAAAACACAAAGTCCTTGAATAAATTCAACATTTATTTAAATAATTCAGTTTTTATTATATCGCACTTGCGAAACCCTGCGTAGATAGAAAGCTATTGGAAATTACCACGTACTATCTGGAAATGTATTAACATCTGCAGTATGACCAATCCGTTTATACATTTGAAAGCCCGTAAAAGCATGGCCCAGAATACCATCATGAATTGCCCATGAACGTCCACGAATAGATTTCCATGCATCCGGTTGCCGAAAGGGTGTACTACTATCTAATTGGGCATGTAATGTACCACCCGGCATAAACTCTTGATGGATATACTCCATGTCTTTCTTACCATAGAGATAATTAAAACCATACCGCTCAAACACAATAGCATTGTGATAGCTTAGCGGTTCTATCATAAAGAGGTTGTGTTGCATTTTGCTCACAAACGACTCAAAGTCAGGAATCGTTTGCCGAAAACCACGTAACCCTGAGCGAACTTGACCGGGCGCTAAACCTGCTTCCAAGGCCCGAACTTCTTCCGGAATATTACGGTGTGTTGTTCCCAAATTGGTTGAGGTTCCGTTTGGGAGAATATCGATGTAGAACCGTGGGGCGGTGGGATCGCTAATTTTCGCCAGCAAAACCATAAGCTGACTTAGGCGAGTATCGGCTAAGTGAATATAAATAGAGGATTCAAAGGCATCTGGCCGATGATAAATCGACATTTCCATCGACCAACTACCCGCCGGACAAACCAGCTTAACAACTGATTGGCCATCTTTTTTTAAGGTGGCCGGATCAATATCGAATAAATCCAGTGCCCAATCTGAAATGAGGGAATGATAAATCGCCTCTTTTTCCGCTTGGGGCAATTCATTGATTTCACGAATCGTATGAGGGAAAACTTCAGGGAGTGATGTCACCATGCGTTTAGTAATCCTTCATAGCACGGTTTACCCGTCGTTGATCATCACGTTCGCGCAGAGATTGCCGCTTATCGTATTCACGTTTACCCTTGGCCAACGCAATTTCTAGCTTAGCTAGATGCCCCTTGAGATATAGGCGGGTTGGGATAATCGTGTAGCCTTTACGGGCAACATCGGCCATGATATTGGCAATTTCACGTTTATGGAGAAGCAATTTACGCGGACGATGGGAATCATGTCCTTTATGCGCCGCTTCTTCGTAAGGCGCAATGTACATACCGAGTATCCACAGCTCACCGTCAATTGCTTGAACATAGGCTTCGGGGATACTTATATGGCCTGCCCGAATGGATTTAATTTCAGAACCCATCAACACAAGACCAGCTTCATAAAATTCTTCGAGGTGATAATCATGACTAGCCCGTCGATTCCGGGTTATCACCTTTATATGATCAGACACTCTCTTTTCCTTTTCTGTGCGATAAACTGTGGTCAAATAACACCGTTGGGCGATCACAGGTGGGCTTATTATACGTGATTGTATGCGGGACGTGGTAGACAAAACGAGCGGATACTTTTAAATATCCGCTCTTAGAACTTAACATAGGTTTACCAGAAATATATAGGATTCTGGAAAATTGATTTACCAGCCGAAAACCGGAAGTTCAGCTGTGGCATTCTCAGATTCGGGAGCAGGATAGGTCTCATCAATATACTCTAAGGCGGCATTGAGCACTAAATCGTTACCATTAGCATCAAATTGATCACCTTCAATAACAATATCGGGCGTCAAGCCTACACCGTTGATTTCTTGTTCATTGGGCGTATACCAGCCTGCCACGGTAATACGCAATTCGCCTCCACCGGACAAGGCATTGAGCTCTTGCACAGATGCTTTACCGTAACTTTGTTGACCAATGAGCACGGCGCGATCTCGGTCTTGCATCGCACCAGCCACAATTTCTGAGGCACTTGCCGTGCCACCATCAATTAAAATGATCACCGGAATATCTTCACCAATTTCACCCGTTTGGGAGAAATATTCATTGGTTTTACTGTTGCGGTCACGTTCGGTTAAGACAAGACCGTTCGGCAAGAATAAATCGGAGACATCTACGGCTTGGGTTAGTAAGCCGCCACCATTGCCACGCAAATCTAAAATGACCACCCGTGGATTTTCGGCCAAAATATTTTCAAGCTCGTGCTGAAGTTGACTAGCCGCTACAGCACTAAAATCAGCCAAGTACATGTAGCCAACATCATCAATCATCGTGGCGCTGACAACTGGACGCTCAATTACATCCCGTGTAAGTTCGAATTCAACATCTTCACTACTGAGAATATTGCCGTCGTCATCAAGTTCATGGCGGCGAACGGTGACACGGACTTGTGTGCCCACTTCACCGGTAATGAGATCGACAGTTTCATTCACACCCAGACCTTCAACCGATTCACCATTCACTGCAATAATGATATCACCCGATTCCATGCCGGCCCGTTCTGCCGGATTACCGTCAATCACCCGAATAACAACGACTTCGCCCGTTTCGAGTTCTTGAACAACGGCTCCGATTCCACCAAATACACCTGATAAGAATTCACGATTTTGATCAGCTTGAACTGGCCGCGAAAAATTAGAGTAGGGATCATTGACAGATGTCATTAAACCTTCAATGGCGGCATAGACACGATCTTGTTCTTCAGGTGGTTCTTTATAATAATCTTGTTCAATAATGTCCCATGCTTCCCAGAACGCTACAAATTCCTCAGAATAGGCTTCGTCGGTTTGGTGACTATATAAGATACCACCGAGAAATGAGACACCCGCTGTAATTAGCAGAGTCATAATGAGGGTAATCAGTTGGAAGCTGGTCATGCCAAAGGCTAGACTGCCAGCCCGATAGCGTTCGTGGCGCTGGAATTGTTCGTGTGGTGTTAGATTTTCTTCATGTGCTGAATTTGTCATACTAAACCAATATCTCCACTTCAATAGTCTTGACTCAGCCCCCCGTGTCAATCTGCCATGATAAACAGATGTGGGCAGATGGGCAAGTTCTACATCATCATACAAGAAAAACAATTAAAATTGGGTGGACAAGTTTGTCCACCCAATGGCAAGAGACTGAAATTATGATATTTGTGCGCTACTCTACAGCGGTAAGCTCCGTTGCGGAGGCAAATTCCGCCGACTACGCGCACCATTTCGCTTCCGGTTACCGGGTGCATCTGGCACAGGTGGGCAAAACGCAGGATCATTCGCTGAACGCAAATGTTGATGGGTATTCACTGCAATTTGATGCAGTTTCCGCAAAACTCGCAAAGCTTGTTTCGGATGAACAACCAACAATGCACATTCTGGTGAACCATGTCCCATCGCCAATAATTCTGCTTTAACGGAGCGCACGGCATTGAGAACTTCCATCGTTTGTTGAACATCAACGACTCCAATTGCGGCAACAATTGAAACAGCTTCTACTCGCCAAGCGGTGTCGGGATAAGCATCTTGCAAGGCGTTTTGAATGGCATCAACACTTTCTTCTGTTGCGCCTTTATGTGCGGTAGTTGGCACCACATAACACAGTAAATGCCCAGTATGACTATCGACTGTAATTACCGGAGCAACCGGTTGATGCACAATATTTTTGAGCGTTTCTTCCGCAATATCTTTGATGGGCGGGGCTGAATTTACTTCAGCGGCCTCGGCACTGAGCGTTGGCGCAAAAACCAAAACCCCAGAAACCATTGTCACCGCATTCAAAAATTTCGTCTCGCTGGGGTCGTGTGAATTGATACGCGTCCCCGCATGTTCTGGATTAAAAGTGTTACACACACGTAAGGGTATATGCGGTGTAATCAGTGGTTCTACGGCGCGTGGATGTAATACTTTCGCCCCAAAATAAGCAAATTCACTGACGGCTTGATAAGAAATGGTGTCAATAATGCGCGCATTTTTGAGTTTACGCGGATCACCGGACATCACGCCGTTGACGTCGGTCCAAATCCAGACATCATCGGCATTAATGAGACTGGCTAAGTAAGTGGCGGAATAGTCAGATCCACCCCGTCCTAAGGTGGTAATAAGACCTTCGGCGGTGGCTCCAATATAACCAGTGACAACCGGAACGATGTTCTTTTCAAATAATGGCAGAATGATTTGTTTCGCATTGGCAAGAGAAGGTTCATACAGAGGTTGAGCATTTTGATGTTGATTATTCGTCACGAGGATTTGACTGGCATCAACAAATTGGGCGGGGATGTCATTGACGCGCAAGATTCCGGCGAGCATCCGCACCATCAACCGTTCCCCCATCGACAGCACTGCATCACGCCACCGCGCCGAGGCGCGTCCTTCTTCGAGGATGACCTGACAGCTCTGGCGTAAATCGTCAAACAGGACCGCTTGTTCCGCTTGAACTTGGGCTAATTCGTCCGGCGTTTCGCCAAACCAATGATCGAGCACCGTTTGATGACGTTCTTTTAAATCCGCCATATGTTTATCAATCGCGTCTTCATCACTAGCCAAGGCACTCTGAATAAGCTTGACCAAGAAATCAGTCACGCCACCCATCGCGGAGCTAACAACCATTACTTGCTCATGCTGTAAGCGTTCACGCTGAACAATCATCAAGACTTGTTCTAGCGCCGAATTACTCCCGACGGACGTACCGCCAAATTTCATCACCAAAGTTGACATTACTGCGAGCCTCCTGCCATATAATAAAAAACGCGACGTTAGCAATTTCGTCGCGTTGAGTGTTCGATTTGGTTGGGACGGACTTTTTTGCGTTTTATCCTATGCCGAAACCGGGCAACACATCACCACGACGAGGGTTTTGGTAGTGCCAGAACCCATGCCCATACCCATCATAATAGTGGTAGTGGTGAGCGTTAAATATTGCACGGTAAAAGTCCAGAGTGTCATTAATTGTCTGGTAAAAGGCTAACACTATCTGAGTTGAGATGCAAGTCTCTTGTATAAATTCACCATATCAGCCCTGCCATATTTTTATCCGGCAAGGTAGACTTGGGTGAATTATGTACCCATTAAGGAGGGCACACGTTGCCAAATTCCAAGTTGTCAGCCATTTTAAAACTTACCCGTTGGCGCGAATTCTTGCTATTTACAGCCATCTTAACATTACTTGGGGGGTTAACTGCCCATCAACAACATGATTCTGTCACGCTTGATTGGCGGTTGGTTGTTGTTTTGCTGGCGAACTTAGCCTCAATGGCCTATGCCTTCATGATAAATGATATTGAAGATGCCGAAGATGACGCTCACGAAGCCGAACGGGGTGATCGTAACCCAATTACAACGGGTGAATTATCGAAACAAGTTGGTTGGCTCGCGGCAATTGGGATGGCGGTTTTGGCACTCATTGGTTATGCCTTGGGGGGGACATCAACTTTATTGGCCGGAATTCTAATTTTAGTTTTAGCCCATCTCTATTCATGGAAACCGGTACGTTTAAAAGGGTTGCCTTTGGTTGATATCTTATCCCATGCTCTCTTTTTAAGTATGCTTCTTTATCTGGCCGCTTTCTTTATCTATAGCACTGATTTAGGTGTTTTGTGGGTATTGGCCGTGGGGACATTCTTAATTTCCGCGTATGGTCAACTCTACAATCAAGTACGTGACTATGATGCAGATCGCGCCGCTGGATTAAAAAATA